>JAXDZY010000055.1:0-51119 GCA_034086685.1 Lachnospiraceae bacterium | reverse complement strand
CAAGGGACTGGTCCCTTGCAGGTTCTCAGGGCAGCGCCCTGAGCCTCCGGAGGACTGATCGCTTTCAATATCTGCAATTTTCAAGGTTCATTTGAGCCTATTTTTTTGGACACATTTTTTCATAAATTATTTGACACTACCTGAATCATTCTGTGCAGCTTTCTGCTGTCCCGCAGCGGCTGCCTGTTTCATTCAACAGGATGTGCAGATCAGGGGAATTTTATGTATACAGATTCTCTGACTCTGCATTTACTGTGCCAGACGGTAAATATCAGCTATTTCTTTCTTCCCCAGTTTTTTTATGCATCCGATGGTCCTTGTTTCCTGATAAGTACAGCGATAAGCCAGATCCTGGATTTCCTTCTCCGTCAGTCCGCTGATGCCCAGTTCCTTCAGGTTTACGGGCATATGAATGGAACGGTAAAACGCTTCCACAGCTTCAATACCTGCAAGAATTGTCTCTTCATCATTTTCTGCGTCGGGTACCTGCATAACATTTCGTGCAAATTTCAGAAAACGGTCAGGCTTTTCCTTATAGACATACCTTGCCCAGGTGCCCCATACCGCTGCCAGACCCGCTCCGTGAGTTACGTCATAGGTTGCTCCCAGCTCATGCTCCAGCTGATGGCATGCCCAGTCACCCCCATCGGTACCGCAGCCGGTCAGTCCATTGTGGGAAAGGCTTCCCGCCCACATTACTTCTGCTCTTGCATTATAATTATCCGGCTCATCCAGCAGAATCCGTGCATTTTTCATTACGGTTCGCAGAAGATTTTCACTGATTCCATCTGTCAGCTCCATATTTTCCACCCGGTTGAAATAACGCTCCATTGTATGCATCATAATATCCACACAGCCGCTCTGTGTCTGATACTCAGGCAATGTCATGGTAAGCTCCGGATTCATAACCGCAAAACGGCACCTGCCCAGGTCACTGCTGCATCCCTTTTTCATCCAGTTTTTTTCTTCATCGTTGGTGATGACAGAAGAATTGCTCATCTCGCTTCCAGCCGCTGCGATGGTAAGCACCGCGCCCACAGGAAGACAGGCTGCAGGTTTTCTGATCTTTGCATAAAAATCCCATACCTCACCTTCATTTGCCGCACCGTAACCGATGGCTTTGGATGAATCGATTACGCTGCCGCCTCCTACTGCCAGCAGAAAATCCACATTCTCCTGTCTGCATATCTCAATTCCTTTACGCACCAGAGACAGACGGGGATTCGGCACCACGCCGCCCAGCATCACATAAGAAATTCCCTCTGCTTCCAGAGAAGCCCTCACCCGATCCAGCAGACCACTTTTTTTCGCACTGTGCCCGCCATAATGAACCAGAACCTTTTTACAGCCCTGCTCTTTTACAAGAGTTCCCACCTGTTCTTCCGCCTTTTTACCGAATACTACTTTTGTCGGGGTATAATAAGTAAAATTATTCATTTGCATCGCTCCTTTAATACCTGCTGTAAACTGTTCAGAGCCGACCGGTGTCTCCGGACAAACCCCGAACAGATATCTGTATTTATCATACACCTGCCTGCCAAAAAATCAATCCCTTATCCCAGCGGCATCCACATCTGCCATATCCAGTACACGATTCCCAGAACCCAGCTTGCAAAAACACCGTACAGGATAACAGGACCCGCTATTTTAAAAATAGAACAGCCGATTCCGAAAACCTGTCCTTCTGTCTGAGCTTCTATTGCCGGGGATGCCACCGAATTGGCAAATCCCGTAATGGGCACCAATGCTCCGGCACCTCCCCATTTCACAATTTTGCTGTAGAGATTGAATCCCGTGAGAAGAACCGATATACCCACCAGGATGATGGAAGTCCATGAAGCTGCATCCTCTTTTGCCAGATTCATACTGCCTGTCAGCCAGCGGTTAATACACTGCCCGACCAGACAAATGGTTCCTCCTGTCAGAAATGCCCGTATCACATCTACCGTTATATTATTGACCGGTGTCACCTGCTTTACATATTCGCTGTATTCCTCCTGAGTCATCCCATTCTGAAGGCCGTTATCATAACTTCCTTCCTCTTTGCTGTCTGTTCCTCCCGCTTTTTTCCTGTTCTGAACTTTCTGATTCTGCGTATTCATAATGTTCCATCCTTTCTGACCTGCCACGGAGGCATTATCATTGATACCGGCTTCAGGAATCTGATTCCGATTCCCGGCATAAGAATTTCCTGCATGAAAATTCCCGGTATGTAACAGAATGCAGACCTCTCTTTTCCAGAGATATGTTAACAGGCTGCTTTTCGAACCATTTCCGTATTCCATCATCAGATTTTTCCGCCTGTGCAATTCCTGCTCTGTGCAGATGCCCGCTGACATACAGTGGAACCTGATACTGACGCATCAGCCGGCACAGATCACTGCTGTTTTTCAGAATATAATCCTGCTGCGGATTTTCTCCAAAAGGAAGCATGGGATGGTGTCCCGCAATCAGACAGGATATCTTTTTCTCCTGTTCTGCCGGTTTTTTCCTTCTGAAAATCATCCTTCCGCCCGATATTTCTTTCAGCTGCTGCTCCAGCCATCCCAGTGTCCCGGGGGCAATTTCACCCTGCGGCATCTGATAAATCGTTGTGTCCAGCATAAAAAGATGCAGTTCCTCCTTCCCCTTCTGCAGACACACGTGATAGCTGAGTGAATCCGGCGCACGGTTTACAATGCTGCTGTCAGTTCTGCCATATCCCATCTCACGGTAAATCCATTGAAATTCCCGGGCGGAAACCGATTCAGCCGGAGTATATTCTTTTTCTCCTTCCGGCTTCCAGCACATGCTGAAAGGATTCTCCACATCCTGGTTCCCCGGAACCACATAGACATGTATTCCGGCCCGAACCAGTTTTTCCAGTCCGGCAGCCAGCCCAAGGTGGCTCATTTTTTCCCCCTGATAAGACAAATCTCCTGTAATCAGATATATATCCGGCATCTGCAGAAGCACCTGCTTAAACAGATGATCCATCAATGATTCGATTTTTTCCATCTCCGGTTCCTGCAGCGCTTCACACATGCTGCGAAAAGCACCACTGTATTCCATCAGCACAGGGCTCAGATAATGCAGATCCGACGATGCCATGATGCGAAATTCTTCCGCTTTTCCTTCACTCCCGGATAATATCTGTCCGCGCTGCCCATACCCGACTTTTTTCATCTCACTATATCTCCTGTTTTTCTTCATTTCATCCCCATGAGAAAATCCAGCCATGCCCCGGCTCCCTTTCCTGCAGCCAGAGAAAAAACCACGTACTTCATCCCTGTCATAATGTGCAGATTCCTGGCGAACACCGGCAATGCATTCAGAGTTTCCGCCAGCGACATGACAAGTACTCCCACAAAAATCCCCGCACACAAACCAAACAGTACAATTAATATCAGTCCTGCCCACGCAGGAAACCAGCCAATCAGATCCGGTTCATAAAGATTGACCAGATTTCCAAGAGTCACTCCCGCAACAATACAGTACTCATATAACGTAATATGATTTCCTGTATGTGTTTTCCCGATAATTCTGTTTAATGCACCAATACTCACAACAAACGAAAACAGACCTGCTGCCACTACTCCGCCGCCGCACAGCCCCATAAAAAAAAGGATTCCTTCCCTGAGCCAGTCTAAAACATATCCGGATAACATGAACATTCCCATCATACTCATCCCTTCTCCGTTTTTTCGTTTTTCCCTGTTTCTCTTTTTCCCTGCTCTTTTCCGTTCCCCGGCGCCTTTCCCAGCCTGTTCAGTTTTTCTTCTTTCATAATCACGCTGCCGGCCACATCGTTGCCGTAAAGACGCATCTGCACCTCCAGAGGTGTGGGATCCACACAGTCTTTTTTCCTGCCCGTATGATCAAAAAAGAAAAGGATTCCCACAGGCAGACCAATGGAATATCCCATCTCCAGAAAAGTCATTCCATCCGATTCCATCCCGGTGAACTGTGTGTAAATGGTAGAAAATACATTTGTCACATCGCCATCATTATTGAAAGTCATAATGGCAAAGGCTGCTCCAAAAAATGAAATCAGGCAGACCACGACAGTTTTCAGGATTTCTGTTGTTCGTGAAAAATTGCGGGCCCCTTCATATTCCAGAAGGAAATCCGGTGTTCCCACATTGGTCACCGTAATTCCCGGATACCTTTTTTCAATCAGCGCGATGACCTCCATCACCGAAAATCCTTTCTTCTCTTCCTTTTCCTGAAACTGATACAGCAGCAGAGAACGGCATCCTGCCTCAATGGAAGGATCGGCACAGTGTATTTCTCCGGCCTGACCCAGCAGCACCTTTCTGTCAGAAACCTTTTCCACCTGCCTGAACAGAATATGAACCGTATCATTTTTATACTTTATTTTATCAGGACTTTTATTTTCCATATTAAAAAACTACCCTTCTTTCCGGTTTCGTTCCTCCATGTCCGGCCTGCACCGGCCCGGCCGGTCAAAGCACCGGTCATATCCGGACTTATAAGGGTAGTTTTTTCAGATTTACTTATTTTATACACAGTCATTAAAAAACGATATATATCATACGGCCGTCTATTGATCCTGTTTCTCAGGCAGAATTTTCCACACCTCCCGATCATATGTAAAAATACCGTTTACTTCTTCTTCAATGTCGGAAAGCTGCGTATATACAGCTGCACTTAATCCTTCTTTCTCCAGAGCATGAATTTTCTTTTTCAGATCACAGTATGCTGCCTGCAGCTTTTCCTTACTTTTATAAACCCCGTAGCCATACAGTCTTTCTGTCCAGAGATGTCCCGGTGTTTTATATGCATATCCTCCGTATTCCGAGATCACAAATGGTCTGAAGTCATTTTTTCCATGATCCTTTTCCACAGTCAGGGGACGAAAATAATTATGTACGCTGTGCATGTCTCCCTGCTTCTGATCAAACCAGCCGCTGGCCGGATCCACAAAACGGGTGCCATCCTGCTTTTTCACCATTTCACATGCTTCTGCAGAATCAAACTGTCCCCAGCCTTCATTAAACAGAACCCAGGCAGCAATGGAAGGATGATTATACAGCAGATCGATGGTCTCCCGCGTCTCATCCTGCCACATCTGACATCCCTTTATCTGTTCTCTGCCGGTTCTGCGGCAGTTTCTTTTCCCACTGTCCTTTTTCCTGGCAAATAAAGCAGGAAACAGTGTAGGCAGCCAGCACAGTTTCATCATACTGTAAGAACTTCCCCCGTTCACCATATCCTGCCATACCAGCATGCCCAGGCGGTCACAATGGTAATACCAGCGGTCAGGCTCAATCTTGCAGTGCTTGCGGATCATGTTAAATCCCATTTTTTTCATCTTCAGGATATCGGTAACCATGGCCATATCAGCCGGGGGAGTCATGAGGGATTCAGGCCAGTAGCCCTGATCCAGCACTCCATCCATAAAATACGGCTTGTGATTCAAGCACAGACGCGGATGTGCATATGCATCCTTTTCCACCGTCAGACAGCGCATGGCCCCGTACGAGGCCAGATGATCCTCACCGATTGTAATTGACAGCCCGTACAGCCAGGGAGTCTGTGGCGTCCAGCTTTTCTTGTCGGGTATCTGCACTTTAACATGACATTCCCGATGCACCGCATCCACCTGAACAGATTCCATCCCCACCTCCAGCTCCCGAAGTACCGTCCTCCCCGCGTTGCAGAAACAACAGGCTCCGTCTGATTGCTCATTCATATTGATAACCGGCTCATACAGCTTCAGGCGGATAATTTCCTTCTCCGCACATACACCGGTCTGCCGATCACAGGCCGGTCCGTTCAGACGGACCCGGATATCAAACATACTGTCATCATACAAGGGTGTGATCCACATGTTCTCAATATAATCAGCAGGAACCCATTCCAGCCAGACCGGCTGCCAGATACCGCTCTGGGCTGTATAAAACATGCCTCCCCGTTCCAGCTTCTGCTTTCCCCGCGCCAGAAAAGAGGTGTCAGACAGATCCTGCACGCAAAGCCGGATTACATTGCGCCCGGGACGCAGCCTTTCTGTCACTTCCACAGAAAACGGCAGATACCCTCCCATGTGGAAAGCCATCTTCCGCCCGTTCAGATAAACCTCACATTTCTGATCTACCGCACCAAAATGAAGCAGTACACGCTGATTCTCAGGCAGATCCTCCACCTGAATCTCTTTTTCATACCAGAGATACTCTTCCGGTCCGATCTGACGTTCCACAAAAGAAAGTCTGGTCTCCGGTGAGAAAGGAACCAGAATCTTTCCTTCCCACTCCTGAGGTACACGTCTGGAATTCACTACTGCATATTTCCACCATCCATTCAGAATTTCATATCTGCCGGCAGGTTTCAGGCGAACCATCTGAGGGCGGGGATATTCTGTCAGTATCCTCAGTGATCTGCCGCCTTTTTGAGATTTTTTCCTGCGATTCGTTTCCTGAACTTCCTGCAAAAGCTTGCTTCCCCACTCCGTAATGAGCGGATTATCAGAACCCATCTTTGCTTCTCTGCTGCGCCGGGGCAGCGCTGTCTTCAATTGACTTAAGTCCATAGTATCTTCCTCTGTTTTCTCTTTTCAGTGCCTGTTTCTCTTTCAGTGTTTTCTCCTGTTTCTGCCCCGATTATATCAGAACACCCCATTTTACGCAACCGGACGCTCTCTGCTGATAAAGTGTTCACGGCAGTTTTCTCCTTAGCTGCCCCAGTATCTTCCGTTCCAGACGTGAGACCTGCACCTGTGTGATTCCCAGTTCCTTTGCTGTCTGAGCCTGGGTTTTTTCACTGAAATAACGAAGCTCCAGCAGGCGCCTTTCAAGATCCGGCAAATGTGACAGAAGCTGATCCACCACCAGCTGATTGACCAGTTCTTCGCTGATATCTCCTTCTTTTTCCAGGCGATCCATCAATGTGATGGCGTTTCCGTCTCCCTGATAAATCGTTCTGGATAAGGATTCCACCTCCGCTCCTGATTCCAGAGCAGCCGCAACTTCCTCCACACACAGTCCCATTCTTCCCGCCAGTTCCTCCATAGTCGGATCCCTTCCAAGCTCCATACCCAGCTGTTCTCTGGCAATTCCTGCTTTGTAGGCCTGTTCTTTTAAAGTCCTGCTGACCTTGATCAGGCCATCATCCCGAAGAAAGCGCCGGATTTCTCCGGCAATCAACGGTACGGCATAAGTGGAAAAACAGACCTGAAAATTCAGGTCAAATTTATCAATTGCCTTTAAAAGACCGATACTTCCAATCTGAAACAGATCCTCCATCTCCTGGCCTCTTCCTTTGAAACGTCTGACTACACTCCAGACAAGTCCCATATTTTCACAAACCAGTTTATCCCGGGCCCTGCGGTCTCCCTGCTGCGCCGCCCGGATCAGCTCTGCAAATTCCATAAAGGTACCGGCCCATCCCATCAATGGAGCGAAATGGGGCTTTCCGCATCCGCAAAACGTCTGGTCATTATCACGGAAGTTCCATCTGCAGGCGAGGATTTCACAAATACATCATCCATAAAAAGCTGCATGAAGGTAAATCCCATGCCGGAACGTTCCAGCTCCGGTTTTGTGGTATAGCAGGCCTGCATGGCTTTATTTACATCCTCTATACCACGGCCTTCATCCTGTATTTTTACGGTAACAGTCCTTCCCCGCAGGCTGACCTCCATGGTTACCGGACCTTCTCTTCCGTCATAAGCGTGAATCATACAATTGGTCACCGCCTCTGATACTGCTGTCTTGAACTCTTCCAGTTCCTCCACTGTCGGATTCACTCTGGCGGCAAAAGCGGCCGCTGTCACCCGGGCAAATCCTTCACATCCGGGCGTACTCTCAAATTTCATGCTGAATTTTGTTTCCACAGTCACCATTCCTTTCTGCATACACACTTTATTATTCCAGCTCCGTAATCAGCCCTGTAACTCCGGCCACCTCCAGCATCCGGCGGATGCGTGTATTCACATGCCACATATACACGGCACCGCCTGTAAAATTCATCCGCTTATAGCGTCCCAGAAGTACACCAACTCCTGTACTGTCCATAAACTCTGTCTTTGTAAAATCAAACACAATATTTTTAATTCCCGCTGCTTCGATCAGTGCTTCTGTTTCCACCTTCATATTTCTTGCTGAAAAGTGATCAAATTCTCTGGGAAGTCTTATGTACAGAACATCCTTCTCTCTCTCATAAACCGGGACTTTCGCATCCTTTTTCTCCATGAAACATTTACCTCCTGTTATATAAAATAAAAAAGAGACCACAGTTCATTCACCGTAATCTCTTTTGTATCTGCTTATATCTGTGCGGACTGCACCGCATATTTTCTATCCTGCACTTTATCCATTTTTTCTGCGGGATCTACTGTCCGGCCCGGGAAGATTCCGCACCTGAGGATTCCGCTGATTCCGTATAGGGCATGATTCGTTTGGCATTTTTTGACCAGGTGGTTTCTGCATAATCCTTCTGCAGAGTGTAGAAATACTTCTGAGCATTCTCTTTGTCACCGGAATTATAATAGCACAGGCCAAGCCAGTACATGACCTCCGCATAATCTGATTTGATCTTCAGACACTGGAGGAAATACTGTTCTGCTTCTTCATAGTTGTATCGTTTGTACAGGCGCATGCCTTCATTATACAGACTGCCAAGACCGCTTCCCAGCATCTCCTCACTCATGGTATTATAAGCCGTCTTATAAGCACTGTTGTTAACAGCCTTCGGATCAATATCCGCAAATGACTGGGCAGCCTTCAGGTAATCTCCCTGTACATAATACCCCATGGAAGCAAGCAGATCCGTATACGCATCAATGATACCATTCTCTTCCGTATAAGCTTTCAGAGAATTCCTGGTATCCTCCAGTTCCGTATTCAGATCCTCAATCTGCTTGTTAAGAGAAAGGATCTCCACCTCTCTGGAAGACAGGCTGTTGCTGTAGTCCATGATCTGGGTGTTATTCTCTTCGATCATGGCCTGCTTTACAGAAGGGAACAGTAAAAATATACATGCCAGAACGCCCAGCACCAGTCCCCCCAGAATACACAGAAAATCATGAAGAAGCTCATTTTTCTCACTGTAGGGAGGAATAATCACATCCTGACTTTCTCTCTGTTCTCTTTCCTCCTGTTCCCTGATATCCGCCTTCAGCGTGCTTCCGCCCAGGGCTGATGCTTCCTCCATATATTGAAGAGCCTGCCGATCTGTAGCATTGAATGCCAGCAATGGCGTCAGCACACGACATGCCCTGGCATAATCTTCCTGCCTGATGCATATAAGTGCCATAAGTCTGGCTGCCTTTGCGTAATGCGGGCTGGAGGCAAGCACCTTTTTCAGATGAACCACTGCCAGATCAAGAGCTCCCTCCCGGGCGCACCTGAGAGCCTGATTATATTTGCTGATGGCTTCTGCATTCCTGGAACGCTCCCCCCTGTTTAAAATAGTCTTCTTATAAAGACGGGAAGCCTGCCTGTCTTCCGGATCCAGTTCCATGGAAATCTTCCACTGCCTTGCTGCTTCTCCTGCTTCTCCCAGCTCATACAGAATCAGTCCATACAGATTCCGGGCCTGTATCTGATGTTTATTCAGCTCCAGACAACGCTTCAGAGCCAGAACAGCACCTGAAAGATCCTTCTTCTTCGCCCGTTCCAGTGCGGAATTATATAAACCATTGGACAGATAAACCATATGCCGGTACTCTTTCAGACGCATCCCGCAGCCTGGACACACTGCAGCTCTGCCTGTAATTTCGGTATTACATTTACAACACTTCATCGATGTAATTCACCACCCGTTAATCTTTCAGTAATTCCATGAGTACATCTGCCATATCCGTTATCTCTTCCGGATCAATTCTGGCAGTTTCTTCATCTACTTCTTCACTTGGTGTAAATTTTTTCAGTTCCTCATCAAAATCTATCATAATTCCTCCTGTCCCTGCAGATAACCACTGCTGCTGCAGGCTGTCTACTTTTCCTGTGTCTGCAGATATTCCATAACACTGCCTGCCAGATACAGAGAACCGGCAACAAACAGGATATCATCCTCCTGTTTTTCATCCAGGGCTTTTCTGAACGCATTACAGATGCCGGGACATATCTCCACCGGTCCATCATAATAATGCTTCAGACGGTCTGCCAGTATCTCACAGCCCAGCTGTCTGGAATTCTCGATCTCCGTAATCATGATCCCGTCAAAATCCGCCTCCCGGCCGATATGGCGTGCCATCAGATCCACATCCTTTTCCCTGACGGCAGAGAACAGAAGCATCTTTCTGCCTCTGCATTCCACTGACCGTACAGCCTGAACAAATCTGCCGATACCGTCCTCATTGTGAGCACCATCAATATAAACTCCGGGAAGAACCTGCTGCATACGTCCCGGCCACCGGGTCATCATAATGCCTGCCCTTGCATGTTCCCGCTGCTGTGCAGTCTCAAGCATCCCCAGCACATCCATCACGGAAACAGCTACCAGTGCATTCACCGCCTGGTACTCTGCAATAAAAGGAATATGCAGAGTACTGCCCGCAAGTGCTCCCTTCTTTACATCAATACTCAGATTGCCGCCTGCCAGAGTACTGTGCTCATACCATGAAGTATCTACCCCTATGGTATCATTGCCATATAAAGCTGCTTCCCGGCAAATAACCTCCGAAGCCTCGGGTCTTGTGGCATCATATACCACCTTCGCTCCCGGCTTGATAATACCTGCTTTGGCGGCTGCAATCTCGGGAATCGTATGACCAAGAACCTCCACATGATCCAGACTGATGGATGTAATAGCGCAGCACACCGGCGACTTCACCGCATTGGTGCCGTCCATGCGGCCTCCGAGGCCAACCTCCAGGACCACGTAATCCAGATCTGCTCTGGAGAAAATATCCATGCCCATGGCAAACAGATATTCAAAATAATTCATGGCTCCCAGCTCTTTGCATCTGTCCTTTACATACAGATAGGACCGGAGAAACTCTTCATCCGAAACAGGCACATTATTAATCTTGATTCTTTCATTCATCCTGATCAGATGAGGTGAAGTAAAGGTTCCCACTTTCATCCCCTGTGCGGACAGCATACTGCTGACAAATGCACAGACTGAACCTTTTCCGTTGGTACCTGCCACATGAATGATCTTCATGCCTTCATCCGGCGCTCCGATGGCATCCAGAACGGCCCTTGTATGCTCCACGGAAGGAGCCTCCAGAAATTTCGGAATCTCATCAATTGCTTTTACTGCATCTTCATATGTAAACATATCTTTTTTCCTTCTTTTCAAATAATATTGTAACTGTTCAGCGAATACCCGCCGGACCCGGCATCAGTTTTCCTGCCTGTTTTCTTCCTTCTGCCATATGTCAGTGATCAAACAGCAGACACTCCCCATCTGCCTGTGCATAATACAGCTGTGCTGTCTCGGTAACCCCGGCCTGCCCATTGGTAGCTTCCGCCACCTGCTTCTGAAAACGTTCGCTTTCCTGCACCGGAACCAGCAAAACAGTCTTCACCGCATCGCTGTACTCCGTATCCAGAGTCTGTAACTTCATCTGTGCTGCCAGATACTGAATCTTCCCGATCCAGGTATAGTCACAGCTGATCTCCAGCCTTTTGGCCAGTTTTCTGGTAATCAGCAGGCTGCCTTCCAGCCCCGCCTTCACAGCACCGGAATAAGCTCGCACAAGGCCACCTGTTCCCAGAAGAGTTCCTCCAAAATACCGGGTTACTACAACCACTATGTTGCAGAGTCCTTCTCCTGCCAGAACATCCAGCATGGGACGTCCCGCTGTACCTGACGGTTCTCCGTCATCACTGCACCTCATCAGAGGCTGCCGGGTACCTATAATGTAAGCAAAACAGTTATGTGTGGCATTCCAGTGCTTTTTGCGGACAGCTTCAATAAACGAAACCGCTTCTTCTTCCGATTCCACATGCTCCACCGCCGCAATAAAACGTGATTTCTTCTCTGTAATCTCCTCTTCACCGCCCATATAGACGGTTCTGTATGACTCCACCATATCCTATCCTCAGATGTGAGCAGAACGCATCCGCGATCTGCAGTTATTTTCATCAGCACCAGTATATATGAAAAAAACGCGGATGAAAAGTAGTTTTAACCGCAAATACAACCGGTTTCCGACAAAATCTTTTTTAATCATATCACAAATACTCCCTGTTTGCAAAACCGGCCAGAATCTTTTATAGTTTCTTTATAAAATCTTGAGAGGAATGTGATTTTCGCTGTTTCGTAATAAAATCTTTACTATTTTAATTAAACTTTAAGGGCAAAAGACCTTTTTTCATGCATAGATTATTTATTTTCTTTCCGCAATTTGTTATAATAAGTACGTGTGCCTGCCGAATTTTTCCGTTGACCCGGTTCCTCCGGACACGAATTTTCGTAAAGCCCCGGCACACAGATGATCAATCAGGATTATCAACATGTTATGAAAGGATATATTTATGAATTTAGGAAAAGACGGAGTACAGAAAGAACTGAGAAAAAACACTTCCGGTCGCCAGAAAAAGAAATCACGTTCTGCTTTTGCGACGATTTGCATGTTTCTTATCGGTCTGCTTCTTTGTATCTGCCTGATGGCCAGCATCGGTATCGGCATGATTAAGGGGATTATTGATGATGCTCCCCGGATCAGTAATGAAGATGTCATTCCCGATGAACAGATGTCCATGATTTATGATGCAAACGGAAACCTGCTGGAAACGCTGGTGCAGGCCGGTTCTCACCGCAAGAATGTCAAAGATTACGATTCCGTTCCCGAAGATCTGATCAATGCTTTTGTGGCTGTTGAGGATTCCCGTTTCTGGGAACACAACGGTATTGATCCGAAGGGAATTGTCCGTGCCGGTATCCAGGGGATCACCTCCGGTTTCAGGTTCTCACAGGGTGCCAGCACCATCACACAGCAGCTGATTAAAAACAATGTTTTCACGGACTGGCTCAGTGAAGACAGTCTGGGAGACCGGCTGGAACGCAAGATTCAGGAGCAGTATCTGGCTCTTCAGCTGGAAGAAGATCTTACTGCTGAAAAAGGAAAGCAGCAGGCCAAGGAAGAGATTTTATTAAGCTATCTGAATACCATCAATCTTGGCAGCAATACTCTGGGTATTGCCATTGCCTCCGAACGGTATTTCGGAAAGGATTATTCCGAACTTTCACTGTCCGAATGCGTGGTTCTGGCAGCTATCACCAATAATCCTTCCGCCTACAATCCTATCACCAACCCTGAAAAAAACAGGAAACGTGTGGAAAAAATTTTCTCTGACATGGTAGAACAGGGATATATTACCGAGGAAGAGAAAGCAGAAGCTCTGGAAGACGATGTATATACACGGATTCAGGCTCATAACGAAACCTACACCGCTACACAGGATTCACCCAACAGCTACTTTGTGGATGCCGTAATCGAACAGGTATCAGAAGATCTGCAGGAAGAACGCGGCTACACACAGGCCCAGGCCAATCACCTGCTTTACAGCGGCGGTCTGCAGATTTATACAACCATGGAGCCTGCCATCCAGAAGATCATCGACGAAGAGATTAATGATGAATCCCATTATCCGGATGCTCTGAGAAAGTATTCCTGCACCTTTACCCTGCAGGTAACTCTGGCAGACGACACCACCGAAACCTATACAGAAAACGACCTGAATCAGTATTTCCGCAAGCAGAATTCCACTTTCAAGCTGATTGGCGACAGCAGGGATGATCTGATGGACTATATCGAAGAATTTGCTGCGGCAAAGGCGGACAAATCAAACGGAGAAAGCTGGGAACTGACTTCCATTAATTATACTCTGCAGCCACAGGTTTCTTTCGTAATCATGGATCAATCCAACGGACATGTCCTGGGTATTGCAGGCGGCCGCGGTGAAAAAACATCTGATCTTTCTCTGAACCGTGCCACCAATACCACCAGACAGCCGGGGTCTCTGTTCAAGGTACTTGCCGGATTTACTCCTGCTCTTGACACCTGCGGAGACACTCTGTCCACTGTTTATTATGATGGTCCTTACTCTGTGGGAGAAAAAGAATTCTCCAACTACTGGTCAAGCGGCTATACAGGATATTCTTCCATTCGTCAGAGTATCGTATATTCCATGAATATTGTGTCTGTCAAGTGTCTGAACGAAACCGTTACCCCGGCACTGGCCTTTGAATATCTGGAAAACTACGGTTTTACGACTCTGGTGGAATCCCGTACCGATTCCAACGGAAAAACCTACAGTGATATCAACGCTTCCCTGAGTCTGGGCGGTCTGACTGACGGTGTCACCAATCTGGAGACAACTGCTGCCTACGCAGCCATCGCCAACGGCGGAACCTACACAGAACCTGTTTTCTATACCAGAATTCTGGACAGCGACGGCAATATTGTTATTGATAATACACCTGACACACACACGGTCATGAAGAAGACAACCGCTTATCTTCTGACCGATGCCATGGAAGAAGTCATGGACGGCAAACGCTATCCGAGCTCAGGCAATATCAATCTGACCGGAACCGGCAAGCGTGCCGATGTTGAAGGGATGTCCATTGCAGGCAAAACCGGTACCACCAGCAGTAACTACGATATCTGGTTTGCAGGTTTTTCCCCTTACTACACAGCAGTTCTCTGGTCCGGATATGATGAACTGCAGAACCTTAAAGGTAATGACAACAGTTATTACAATCTGAACTACCACAAGGAAATCTGGAAAACGATCATGACCAGGGTCCACGAAGATCTGCCGGATCCCGGATTTAAAGCCCCCTCAGGAATTGTCTCCAGACAGGTCTGTAAAAAATCAGGCAAACTGGCCGTATCCGGAGTATGTAATCACGACCCCCGCGGCAACATGATCTACACGGAATATTTTGCGGAAGGCTCAGAGCCTACGGAAGTATGCGACAAGCATGTGGGAGTTACCGTCTGCAATGAATCCGGTCTGCGCGCAACAGATAAATGTCCCAATACTTCCACCAAAGTATTTATGTCTCTGGATTCTTCCGCCACAGGCACCTCCGATGACAGTCAGTACGCTCTTGGCAAGATCGGAACCTGCAAAGTTGACCATGTTGCAGCATCCATTGAAGCATCCAAATCGGAAGCGGAAAGTATTGAAGCATCCAAAAAAGCCGAGGAAGAATCAAAGAAAGATTCGGAAAATTCTAAAGAGAACGGGCAGGATGAAGAACACAAACCGGATGATGATCATGGAGGCGACAATAACGACATGGAAAACAACGGTGACTGAGGCTGACTTTCACGCAGCAAGTCAGTTTCCTGTTTCTGCAGAACTTTTTCAGTATCACAGCCGCATCTTCGATGCCACCATAAAAAGAAGCTGTACACCGGCTGGTTTACATCAGCCGGTCACAGCTTCTTTTTTTATCGGATCTTATCAGGATAACCGATCTTACGTTTTACCTCGGTAAGCGTCTTATTGGAATAATAGGTTGCCTTCTCCGCATTTTCCCTGATGATGCGGTCAATATAGGACTTATCCTTAGCCAGCTGGGCATGACGTTCCTGAAGAGGTTTCAGAACAGAAACAACGGATTCACCAACTGCCATCTTCAGTTCGCCGTATCCTCTTCCGTCAAATTCTTTTACAACCTCATCCGGTGTCTTGCCTGAACATGCACTGTAAATATCAATCAGATTCTTAACACCGGGCTGTTCCTCACGGTAGAGAACCGCACCCTCTGAATCTGTAACCGCACGCTTGCACTTTCTCATGATCGTATCCGGATCATCCATCAGATAAATGCTGGCATTAGGATTCTCATCCGACTTTGACATCTTTTTGGAAGGATCCTGCAGACTCATGATCTTGGCACCGACCTTACCCACATAAGCTTCAGGAATTGTAAATACATCCCCGTAGATGTTGTTGAAACGTTCTGCAATATCTCTGGTTAATTCCAGATGCTGCATCTGGTCGATACCCACAGGTACCACATCAGCCTGATAAAGCAGAATATCGGCAGCCATCAGCACAGGATACGTAAACAGACCCGCATTGATATTGTCCGCATGCTTTGCAGCCTTATCCTTGAACTGTGTCATACGGTTCAGTTCACCCATATAAGTGAAGCAATTCAAAATCCATGCCAGTTCCGCATGGCCCGGAACATGTGACTGATAGTACAGACAGTTCTTCTCCGGATCAATACCCGCTGCAATATAAATCATCAGCAGCTCTCTGGATCTCTTTCTGAGTGTTGCAGGATCCTGGCGTACGGTAATGGAATGCATATCTACTACAGAATAAAAACACTCATATTCATCACTGAGAGTAACCCAGTTCTTCAAAGCTCCCAGATAATTGCCGAGTGTCAGATTACCGGTAGCCTGCATGCCGCTGAATAAAACTTTTTTATCATTAATCATTATCTTCTGCCTCCCGAAGAATATATTTATCCACAATATCATTAATTTATCACACCTCGGTTCAAAAGTCAACGTCGGGGTGATTGCGTTAACAGTCATTTTTTTATATAATAGGATGCAGGGATTTCGGAAGCGTGAAATCCACATTACAATCATTTATAATTAAGGAGCTGCTTTTATGGAGAAAATTGCAAGTTTTACTGTGAATCATCTGGATCTGCTGCCGGGGATTTATGTTTCAAGAAAGGACACCGTGGGTAATGCGGTTCTGACTACATTTGATCTGCGTATGACGAAACCCAACCGGGAACCGGTTATGAATACAGCCGAGCTGCATACTATCGAGCATCTGGGCGCAACCTACCTGCGCAACCATCCCGCCTGGGGCGATAAGATCATCTATTTCGGTCCCATGGGCTGCCGTACCGGCAATTATCTGATTCTGGGCGGCGATTATGAATCAAAGGACATTGTGGAACTGGTCACCGGCATGTTTGAATTCATCCGGGACTTTGAGGGCGATATCCCCGGTGCTGCGGCAAGAGACTGCGGCAACTATCTGGATCAGAACCTTCCCATGGCCAGATGGCAGGCTAAAAAATATCTTGATACCTGCCTGTACTCCATCAAAGAAGAAAACATGGTTTACCCGCAGTAACAACCGAAATTTGCCACGCCAAAAAGATAATATTGGTAAACCCTTACCATATGTAAAAATGACAGGAGAATTTCATGCAAGAAAGAGAAAATTTTAGTTCGCGCCTTGGATTCATTCTGGTTTCTGCCGGCTGTGCAGTCGGTCTTGGAAATGTCTGGAAGTTTCCTTATATCTGCGGTGAAAATGGCGGTGCAGCATTTGTTCTGATTTATCTGGTATTCCTTGCAATTCTGGGGCTGCCGATTCTGATCTGTGAATTTGCCGTTGGACGGGGCAGTATGAAAGGACCTGCACGATCCTTTGATATACTGGAAGAAGACGGAAGCAAATGGCATCTTTTCAAATGGGCATCTATTTTCGGCAACTATCTGCTGATGATGTTCTACACCATGGTTGGAGGATGGATGCTGAATTACGTTTACCAATCTGCATCAGGAAATCTGACGAATAAAAATTCCGAAGAAATTGAAGCAGCATTCAACGACATGCTGGCATCTCCCGGAACAATGACTTTCTGGATGATTATTGCCGTTGCCGTTTCCCTTGGTGTCTGTGCTATCGGGCTGCAGAACGGTATTGAAAAAGTTACCAAAATCATGATGACCCTGCTGATTATCCTGATCATCGTTCTGGCTGCTCATTCACTGGTTCTTCCCAATGCCGTGACGGGTGTTAAATTTTATCTGGTTCCCAACCTGGATGCCATCCATGAACGTGGTCTCGGTCCTGTTGTATTCGATGCCATGACTCACGCATTCTTTACTCTGAGTATCGGTATGGGATCCATGCAGATTTTCGGCAGTTATCTGAAAAAAGACAATACTCTGGTCAACGAAGCTGCCAGTGTTGTTCTTCTGGATACGTTTGTAGCTCTGATGGCAGGATTCATTATTATTCCCGCCTGCTTTGCATTTAACGTACAGCCGGATGCCGGTCCGTCTCTGCTGTTTATTACCCTTCCCAGTGTATTCAACAATATGAGCGGCGGAAGGATCTGGGGAACCTGCTTCTTTATTTTCATGTCATTTGCAGCACTTTCCACCATTATTGCTGTATTTGAAAATATTGTTGCCTTTTATATGGATCACCTGAACTGGAAACGTTCCAGGGCAGTTCTTTTGAATATTATCCTGATCCCGATTCTGTCAATGCCTGCCATACTTGGTTTCAGTGTCCTGTCCGGAATTCAGCCCATGGGCACCGGCAGCACCATTATGGATCTGGAGGATTTTCTGGTATCCTACAACATTCTGACTCTGGGAAGCATGGTATACGTACTCTTTTGTACCCGCAGAAATGGATGGGGATGGACAAATTTTCTGGAAGAAGTCAATACCGGAAAGGGACGCAGATTGAGCACCGCCCTGAAATTCTATATGTCCGTTATCCTGCCCGCTGTCATCGTTGTAATCTACCTGAAAGGATATTATGATACCTTTGCATCCAAAGGAACACCCACTCTGATTTTCTGGATGCTGTTTGCGGTAATGCTGCTGGCAGCGATCTATGGAATTGTATTTTATAAAAAGAAAAAGTAATGCATTTTAGTGATACTGCACATCTGCAATCGCATCTGCTCAAAGGATTCATGCTGAAAACCGGTATGAATCCTTTTTAACCTGATTCATTTCTCAATTGCCGAAGCAGTTTTCTTTTTCTCCCATTTAAGTAAGTATTCATGCTTACAAAATAGATTACGGAAGAAATCAAAATACTTCCCAATATCGCAGTATCGCTGTGCCATATCGCCCCTGCTCCGATGCCGAAAACCAAAGCCACGGGAATAATCAGAAAAAAGTAATACAGTTTCGCGCAGAAAAAGCTGACTTCCAGACCGGTCACCCTATTTCAAACTTATACTTTCTCAGGTATATATTAACACATTTAATCACTACTGTTAATATGATTTAAAGAGAAAAAGTCCTTGCAAATAGTAGTCTGTTACACAATTCCATCCGGCTCAGACATCTGATATTGGAAGTGCCCATATGGAATCCATCCATTTCATTTTAGAAATAAAAAATATATAAATAAGACTAAAAGTATTGATAAAATTATGATAACACAATAAGATTATATATGGAGTCTCAAAATACAGTATCCCTATTAATGGTATTAGTCCAACCCGGGAATGCTCAGAAATCTTTCATGTGTAACTTGATAAACAAATACCTGCATGATAAAATAAATTTTATAAAGGACATGGAAGATGACCAGATAACCTGTTCTGCCAGAATTATTTTATCATGACTTCTTAAGGAGGAGCAGAACAGATTTGGGAAAAACAGATACAGTAACCAGACAATACGTGAAAGACAATCAGGTATTTGCAGATGCATTCAACTACCTGATTTACGGCGGGCAGGAAATCATACGGCCGGAAAGCCTGCATCGAATGGATTCCGTAGCGGCAGAGGTTCCCTATGGTTCAGATGGAGCACAGCTTCCGGTGCAGAAAATAAGAGATGGCCTGAAGTATCTTACTGCGATGACGGATGAACATACAGCGTATGTACTTCTGGGAATCGAGAATCAGGATTCCGTCCATTACGCCATGCCTGTCAAAAATATGATTTACGATGCGCTGGCATACGCCGAACAGGTGAGGAAAGCAGCAGTATCACATAAAAAAGCAGTTACTGTTCAGAGCCAACCTCGAAAACACTGTGTGTTTCCTCGGTGTGGCGTATCCGCCAAATAGATTCATACAATAACAGGCTCGTGAATGCAAGCATTCGTCGCCTGTTATTGCCTGAATCTGCTTGGCTCTGAACAGAAAAGATTATAAAGATCACAGCACAGGAGAATATCTTTCCGGTTTTTACAAAGATGACCGGCTGGTACCGGTCATAACACTGGTTCTCTTTTTTTCAGCGGAAAAATGGGATGGCCCTATGAGCCTGCATGAGATGCTGGAAGTAGAGGATGAGAGAATCCTGTCTCTGGTGGAGAATTACAGGATTCATCTGATTGCCCCGGCATATCTTAACGAAGATGAACTGGCTAAATTTCACTCCAGCCTGAGAGAAGTTCTCTCTTTTATCAGATGCTCAACTGACAAACAGCAGCTGAAAAAACTTGTTAAAAACAATAAAAGATTCACTGCGCTGGACAGAAACGCAGCAATGGTAATCAATGCATGTACAAATGCAGAATTTAAAATCGACTCGAAATCGGAGGTGGTAGATATGTGTAAAGCGATTGCAGAAATCAGAGATGAAGGACGTGCAGAAGGACATAAAGAAGGAGCATTGGAAGCGAATAAAGAGACAGCATTAAGGATGTTAAAAGAAGGTTCTTTTTCATATGGAATGATTTCAGCGATGACCAGTCTGCCTCTTGAAGAGGTAGAGAGACTGGCGGGAAATAATACAGATTTCTCCGGTGATCATGCCGTACAGTAACAAATCAGCGTGCATTTCATCTGCAAAGAAAAAGATTCACATCAATCCCAGAATCAGCAGATGAAGCGGATAAGCTGCATAGAAAAGAAGGGAAGGAAAAGGATACTGCCCTTTTTTTCCGTTGTACAGCAGTATAAAGATCAGTGCAATGGCCCCGAAGCCTTCAATATAGAAGCCGCCCAGGAAGCCGTAGATGATCAGCGCCGCCGCCACCGATACCATGCATTTTACCTTCTGATCCCGGAACAGATAAAACAGTACGATGACAAGAACGCCGAATGCACCGTAATCGGTATAAGTCAGTTCTGCAATTACCATAATAACGATCAGCAAAATTTTGCTGATATTGCTCTTATGCATGGTCTGTTCCCAGAGCTCACCGGCTGACAGTTCCGATTTTCCGTTATTTCCGGCTGACAGTTCGGATCCCTTAATCCGTCCGCTCCTTCCCAGAGCTCCGTCGATGCAGACAAGCGCTCCCAGTCCCAGCACCAGCGTGAAAAATACATTCTGATACCCCATGTAAAAAGGTGTTCCAAAAAAGGCATAATCGAAGGGAATCTCCGACAGAATCGCAAAAACAAGCAGACGCCCGGCGTATTTTTTCACACTGTGCGTATGCACATATCCTTCCGTAATTAAAAACGCATATATGGGAAATGAAATCCGTCCCAGAATGCGGCAGGGCAGATACAGGGAAGTTCCTGCAAACAGAACCAGCCCGCAGTGATCAATGATCATCAGTATCAGAGCCAGAAGTTTTAAGGTAAACCCGCTCATTTCATATGCAGGACCACAGGACAGTGGTCGGAACCCATTACATCCGTCAGAATCTCGGCGTCCACCAGGCGATCCTTCAGACTTTCGGATACGCAGAAATAGTCGATACGCCAGCCGGCGTTCTTCTTTCTGGCACTGAACCGGTAGCTCCACCAGGAATAGATGCCTTCTTTATCAGGATAAAAATAGCGGAAGGTATCGATGAAGCCCGCATCCTTCAGTTCGCCGAATTTCCCGCGCTCTTCATCGGTAAAACCTGCATTTTTCCGGTTGGTTTTGGGATTTTTCAGATCGATTTCCGAATACGCCACGTTCAGATCGCCGCAGAATACCACAGGTTTGCTCTTTTCCAGTTCCTTCAGATAAGACCGGAAGTCATCTTCCCATTTCATGCGGTAGTCGAGACGGGCGAGCTCACTCTGGGAATTGGGGGTGTAGCACGTAATAAAGTAAAAATCCTCAAATTCCAGTGTGATCAGGCGGCCTTCCTTATCATGTTCTTCGATTCCCATGCCATATCTGACCGACAGGGGCTCTTTTTTTGTAAAAATGGCAGTGCCGGAGTAACCCTTTTTCTCCGCGTAATTCCAGTACTGGTAATAGCCGGGGAGGTCCAGATCGATCTGACCCTCCTGCAGCTTACTTTCCTGAATACAGAACAGATCCGCATCGGCTTCCCTGAAAAAATCAAGGAATCCTTTTGTCACACAGGCACGCAGGCCATTCACGTTCCAGGAGATCATTTTCATGATTATTCTTCAACCTCAACCTTTCTGATTTCCTTGGTACGGATTTCCTTACAGATATCGTTGATGAACTCATCCAGACCCTTCTGACCTTCATCGCCTTTGAATCTGCTTCTTACAGCTACAACGCCCAGTTCTTCTTCCTTCTGTCCTACTACCAGCATGTAGGGAATTTTCTGCATCCGTGCATCGCGGATCTTGTAGCCGATCTTTTCGGAACGGGTATCCACAGTGGACAGAATATTATTGGCCTGCAGCTGTTCATTTACCTTATTGGCATAATCCAGATATTTCTCGGAAATAGGCAGTACACGAACCTGTTCAGGGCAAAGCCATGTGGGGAACGCACCTGCATATTTTTCAATCAGCCATGCCAGGGTTCTTTCGTAACAGCCCATGGAGGTTCTGTGGATGATATAGGGACGTTTCTTCTGTCCGTCTCTGTCCACATAACTCATATCAAAACGCTCTGCCAGGAACATATCGATCTGAATGGTGATCATGGTATCTTCCTTGCCGTATACGTTCTTTGCCTGAATATCCAGCTTGGGACCGTAGAAAGCAGCCTCGCCGGCAGCTTCAGTATATTCCAGACCGATATCATCCAGAATGGTTCTCATGGTATTTTCCACGTTATCCCACATCTCGGCATCACCCAGATAGTGATCCGCATTATTGGGATCCCATTTGGACATACGGTAGGTTACATCATCCTGCAGACCCAGAGTAGTCAGACAGTATTTTGCCAGATCCACACAGCCTTTGAATTCCTCTTCCAGCTGTTCAGGCATCAGTACCAGATGACCCTCGGAAATGGTGAACTGACGTACACGGGTCAGACCGTGCATTTCACCGGAATCCTCGTTGCGGAACAGAGTGGAAGTTTCACCCATACGATAGGGCAGATCACGGTAGGACTTGGGTGTTGCCTTGTAAACATAGTACTGGAACGGACAGGTCATGGGGCGAAGTGCAAATACTTCTTTATCCTTCTCTTCATCGCCCAGCACGAACATACCTTCCTTATAATGAGCCCAGTGATCAGAAATCACATACAGATCGCTCTTTGCCATAAGGGGAGTACGTGTTCTAACATAACCTCGCTTTTCTTCCTCATCTTCGATCCATCTCTGCAGAGTCTGAATAATCTTGGTTCCCTTGGGCATAAACAACGGCAGACCCTGTCCAACAACGTCAACTGTTGTAAACAGTTCCAGATCACGGCCCAGCTTATTGTGGTCACGTTTCTTGATATCCTCCAGATAAGTCAGATATTCTTTCAGCTCATCCTTCTTTGTAAATGCGGTACCGTAAATTCTGGTGAGCATCTTGTTTTTCTCGCTGCCTCTCCAGTAAGCGCCTGATGAGGAAATCAGTTTGAATGCTTTGATGGGCTTTGTGCTCATCAGGTGAGGGCCTGCGCACAGATCGACAAATCCGCCCTGATCGTAGAAGGAAATCTCAGCATCCTCCGGCAGATCCTGAATCAGTTCAACCTTGTAGGGTTCACCCTTTTCTTCCATAAATCTGATGGCTTCTTCTCTGGGCAGAGTATATCTGGTAATCTTCTCACCTTTTTTGATGATCTTCTTCATCTCAGCTTCGATCTTGTCCAGATCCTCGCGGGACAGAGGCGGCATATCAAAATCATAGTAAAAACCGGTATCAATAGACGGTCCGATTGCCAGCTTTGCATCGGGATACAGGTTTTTAACAGCCTCTGCCAGCACATGAGAAGCGGTATGACGGTAAGCAGCTTTACCCTTTTCATCGTTAAATGTGAGAATATTCAGGCTGCAGTCTTCATCCACAACCGTTCTCAGGTCAACGACCTTTCCGTTTATCTCACCGGCACATGCCATACGTGCCAGCCCTTCGCTGATATCAGCAGCGATTTCAATCACAGATTTTGCCTCTGCACACTCGATTACAGAACCATCTTTTAAAGTAATCTTCATAATGTTCGCTTTCCTTTCTGAATTCTTTTGTCTGCCGGTTCATCCTGGCCAGTATGTTCCCCGGCGGAAATAAATTTCCGCCGGCACACAATACAAAAAGTCCCCGGCAGATCATAAATAAAATCTGCCAGGGACGAATAAACTTTTATCCGCGGTTCCACCCGTCTTGCCCGAAGTACATATATCTTCCGGCCTCTCATTCCAGCTGTAACGGGCTGACCCGTGCTCTATTAAAGCCGCTCCACAGGCGGTCACCTGATCTGTTCCTGCAGGGATACTCACACCTCATGTATCCTTCTCTGATGCACTCCCAGACCGTGTTCCTGTATCAACGCAATCTCACTATCTGCTGTCGGGCTGAAAACCACACCGCATCACCTGATGACCTGCCTTAAACCCGCCAACTGCCTCAATTATAACATTCAATTTTGAAAAGTCAAGGCAAAGAGTTTATTGATGTTATCTTTCCATCCCTCTCCTGCGGATTCCTGCAAATATGGATCCTGAGATATTGTGCCACACGCTGAAAATTGCTCCCGGCAGTGTTGCCAGCGGATTGGCTGCAAAATTGGCTGTTGCCAGTGAAACGGCAAGTCCACTGTTCTGCATGCCCACTTCAACGGCTATGGCTGTTGCCTTGTTGTATTCAATATGGAATATTTTTGCAATACCAAGGCCGGTCAGCATTCCGATCAGGTTATGTAAAGCTACGATTCCCAGCACCAGAAGACCGCTGGTGATAACTTTTTCTTTATTTACAGCTACAATTCCCGAAATGATCATTACAATTGATATAACAGAGATCAGCGGAAGGACTTCATGAATCCGGTCAATCTGTTTTCCAAACAGATGATGAATCAGAAGGCCCAGAAGTACCGGTATCAGAATCACTTTTACCACGGAAAGGATCATGGCAAGAAGCGATACCTCCACCCATGCACCACCCAGCAGGTATACAAGAACAGGGGTCGCAATCGGCGCCAGAAGTGTGGATACAATGGTCATACCCACAGAAAGTGCCACATCTCCTCCTGCAATGTAAGTGATTACGTTGCTGGCGGTTCCTCCGGGACAGCAGCCCACCAGAATCACACCGATGACAATATCCGGTTCCAGGCCAAACAGCATGCACAGAAGCCATGCCGCAATGGGCATGATCGTATACTGTGCCAGACAGCCGGTAAGAATCTCTTTCGGCTTTGAAAATACGATTTTAAAATCCTCCGCATGAATGGTCAGACCCATGCCGAACATGGCTGCTCCCAGAAATACGGATGTATAGCCGGTTGCCCAGCCAAATGCCTCCGGTTTCAGAAATGCAAGTCCGGAGAACGCCAGAATAATAATGCTGATATAACGTGTCAGTAAAGATGCAATCTTTCCGATTGTTTTCATGGCTTACACCTCATAACTGAAATTATCGATCAGTCTTGTTTTTCCGATATAAACAGCCATGGCAGCCAGCACATCCTTCTCTACCTTCTCTACCGGCTGCATGGTAAGCGCATCCACAATGGAAACATAATCGATTCTGGCCAGAGGCTCTGCTTCAATTACAGTTCTCATTTCACGCAGCACTTCTTGGCTGCTGATGCCCGGTCTGATCACTTCCTGACCGCGGCGCACGGCGCGGCTCAGGCAAAGTGCCGCCTGTCTCTCTTCCGGATTCAGATAGGTATTCCGTGAAGATTTTGCCAGACCGTCTTCTTCTCTTATGATGGGGCAGCCCACGATGCGGATGTCAAAATTCAGATCCTGCACCATCTTTTTTATGATAGCCAGCTGCTGTGCATCCTTCTGTCCGAAATATGCATTATCCGGTGTGACAATGTTAAATAATTTGGATACGACGGTACACACCCCTTTGAAGTGAATGGGACGTGTCTTACCGCATAAAGTTTCCGAAAGCAGGTCAATACTGACAAATGCATGGGGATCATGATACATCTCCTCCGGTTCCGGATGGAAAATCAGGTCTGCTCCCAGTTCCTCACAAAGTCTGCTGTCCCGCTCAAAATCACGGGGATATGCCTCCAGATCCTCGTTGGGTCCAAACTGTGTGGGATTGACAAACACAGACACTACCACTCTGTCATTTTCTTCCCGGCACTTTTTAATCAGGCTTGCATGTCCCTCATGGAGAAATCCCATTGTGGGCACGAGACCGATTGTGCATCCTTCTTTTTTCCATGCTTTGATCTGCTCTCTTGTTTCGGGAATTGTTGTTGTTACTTTCATTTGACTCTTCCTCTTTCTTATGGATTTGAAGATAGCCTCTGTTCTGATTACACTGTTATTCCATATCTTCTAACAGGCCATGTTTTTCATAGCTTGTGATCCGGCTGATCCTGTTCTCCTCGTCCACAAAAACAACGGAAGGTTTATGTTCTTTTGCTTCCTGCATATCGTAATTACCATATGCCATAATAATAATCTTATCACCGACACTGACGCATCTGGCTGCCGCACCATTCAGACAGATCATGCCGCTTCCTGCGTTTCCTGCAATTGTATAAGTCTCAAATCGATTTCCATTGTTGATATCCACGATCTGAACTTTTTCATATTCCAGAATCCCGGCTGCGCGCAGCAGTTCTTCATCCACTGTGATGCTTCCCACATAATCCAGCTCCGCCTGTCTCACAACAGCGCGGTGAATCTTTGATTTTAACATTTGTACTGTCATTTCATGCTCCTTTCAATAATTTTCCGACCTGCATCCATACTGTCTGGCAGCCTCATCTCGAGGTCTTCCGGCGGTTGGACAACCTGTCTTTATTGCATCCGATGAAATAACATGTGAATCAGATAGAGTATAGTTTCTGAACAAATACTATCTCCGGAGACATTATATCACGGTAAACGAAAAAAACAACGCATATTTTTCAATACAACTGCGCTTCAAACTTCATACATTTCTTAATTTTCGTTTAATTTACTTGTTGTTTTCTTTTTTCAGCATTATAATAGTACTGCTGTTTTGTACCATGATCGTCAGGAAACAGTACTGTAAATTACTTTTAGAAAACTGAAAACGAAAACGATTCAGCAGACATTCACAATTTCTTTTGGAAATCGGGTTCTGCTGAATCAATTAAAACAAGATAAATACCATGAAATCATTAAAACGAAATCATTTTTCTGCATGGCAGATTCTGTCAGCTGCCTTTCCCTTTCTGGCTATGGACTGGATTGTGCGGCTGAGCAGTAAACCAATCATTATCGAGGTAGGAAATTCCTCCTCTGTTTTTTCGCCGGTTTATTCCCCGACTCCCAATCTGTTTACCCTGCTCTGGATTGCTTTTTTCCTGGGCATTACATTTTCAGCCAAAGGAAACGGACGCAGAATCCTCTACGGTCTTTTCTTTGGTTTATCCTATATTGCGTTTGCTGCCAATCTGATCTACTATCGACTGACTGGATTTTACTTCAGCTTTTCTCTGCTGAAAATGGCAGATGAAGGCAGTTCCTATGTCATGGATGTCATCACAGGAACTCCGATTTATCTGTACGCAATCATGGCCGCGGTCCTGATCTGGGGAATTGCAGTGGTGGTTTTCATGAAAACAGGGGCCTTATCCCTCCCCATGCTCCGCAGCAGATGCTTCCTGTCATCTATCTTCTTATCCCGCGGAAAATGGATTCTCTCCTCCTTTTTCCTGTTTCTGCTGCTGCATACCCTCATCCCTTTTTCTCTGGGAAAAGCCAGCGATGGCCTGGAATGGAAAAGCTTCAAAAACGGACGCAATGTATACAACAGCTTCAATGATGTAAATAAAAGCATGATGGTTTCCGGTCTGTATGAATTTGAAATCCGCAACTTTTATATTACCTTTCTGAAACCATCTGAAAAAATGTCAGAACAGGAAGCTTCCTTTCTGGAAGAGGCCTATGCTGACCGGACTCCGGCTGACTCCAATTCCTATACCGGTCTGTTTCAGGGGAAAAATGTAATTTTCCTGCAAATGGAAGGGATCGATACCTGGATGCTGAATGAAACGGATACGCCAAATCTCTGGAGCTTAAAAGAACACTCCATTGATTTTACGGATCATTACTCCATCTACACCGGTGGAGGCTCCACGTTCAACTCTGAATTTGCAGTTAACACCGGATTTACCACACCGATTACATACGAACAGAACGTTTATATGCTCAATAACAACCGGTTTCCCCATTCTCTGCCCCGAAAATTCAAAGAACAGGGATATGCAGTCAATGCTTTCCATATGAACAGCGGGGAATTTTACAACCGGGGAATCAATTACCGGAACTGGGGATATGACAACTATTTCAGCCTCATGGACAGCGGCGATTACAGTGACAGTTCCTATGATCTGGACCGGGAACTGATTCTCAATCCCACTTTTTATCAGGAAATGTTCTGCCGGAAGGAACCCTTTGTCCACTATCTGATCACGTATACCCCCCACACACCCTTTACCACCGACAAAGGAGTTGGGAAAATGCTGGCTGAGGAGAAATATGGACCCGATTCCATCCCGGATCTGTCAGAGGAAGAAGTGGCCCGGATGGAAGCCGGAGAAACCGATTACATGGTTGGTCTGCTGATTCAGGCTCTGAAAGACAACAACCTGTATGACAACACTGTCATTATAGCTTTCACTGACCACTATCTCTACACCCTGAATGACAAAACCGTTCTGGACCGGTACAAAAACACCGATGATAATCGAATCAACCAGACGCCATTTTTTATCTGGAGCAGTGATCTGACACCGGAAAAAATCACCAGCACCACCATGCAGATGAACATTCTCCCCACAGTTCTGAATCTGTTTGGAATCTCTTATACTCCATCGGATTATCTAATGACGGATGCCCTGGCTCCGGATTACGCCGGTCTGGCCTTTTTTGCAGATTTCTCCTGGTACGACGGAACAAATTATGTGGAAAATGACATGCCGGAAACTATTCAGAATCTGATTCAGAAAAACGATCTGACACTGAAATACAATTATTTTGCGAATCATTGAAGGAAGGATCTCGTCATGCTACATACTTTACTTGATCAATTTGCCACATTTATGGGAAGCCTCTATGCACCCGGCCTGATTATAGCATCTGCAATTGCCACGTTTATGAAGGTGCTGAGTATTCACGACTGGCCTTACCGGATTATCGGGCTGTTTTTCACCCGTAAATTTCAGCCGGCAAAAAAACAGCACAAATACGCCATTCTGATTCCCGGCCGGAACGAAGAAGCTGTCATCGGAAACCTGATACACAGTATTAAGCAGCAGGATTACCCCCAGGAACTGCTGACCATCTTTGTCTGTGCAGACAACTGCACGGACCGGACGGCAGAAATCGCCCGAAAGAACGGTGCCATCTGCTACGAGCATTTCAACGATCAGGAGCGTACCAAAGGATTTGCCTTAAAATACCTGTTTGAGCAGATTCAGAAAGATTATGGAATTACTGCATTCGAAGGCTATTTTATCTTCGATGCCGATAATCTGCTGAAAAAGGATTATATTACCAGAATGAACGAATCCTTCGATGCCGGGGAAAAGATCATTACCTCTTATCGAAGCACAAAAAACCTGAACGAAGGCTGGATTGCTTCCCTGTATGCCATTCACTGGCTCCGTTCCATCCGCTTCCGCCACCGTCCCCGTTCCTTCCTGCATCTGGCAACCAACATTCAGGGAACCGGATTCCTGTTCAGCAATGAAATTGTACGGGATGGCTGGAAATACACTTCCCTGACAGAAGACCGTGCCCTGACCGCCGACTGCGTCGTACAGGGTTATGAAATTTCCTATAATAATGAAGCCATTTTCTATGATGAACAGCCCACCAGCCTCCGGGTTGCCCTCCGCCAGCGTCTTCGCTGGGCAAAAGGTCATCTGCAGGCATTTGCTGAAAGCGGCTGGGGATTATTCTGCAATATTTTCCGGGATAAAAACACCAGATGGAAAGAAGGCGACCATTGGTACAACTATCTGTGGCGCACCATCCGCCACCGTTTCATGGCATTTGACACCTTTGCCCAGCTGCTGCCCAAACAGATCGTCAATGTATTCCGCTGGCTGATTTTCAGTGTGATTTTATTCTCTTTTAAAATCTACACCACCGGAGGCACATTCCATCCGCTCTCCAACAGCACGGATTTATCTAGGGCAGTCCGTTATTTCTTTGGCAACATTACTGTGGATATCCCCGCCGGATGGCAGGGTTTTTTCCTGTGCATGCTGATGGTCATCTGGCTGCGGATTTACTACCGGATCGGCAGCTACTTCGGCAATATCTGGGTGGCCGTCTATATCATGATCGTGGAGCATAAACGACTGCAGAAAATTAATCTGAAACAGAAAATTCTCTACTGCTTCACCTGGCCGATATACGACATCATAGAACGCTACGTGAAGTATCTGGCTCTGTTTGTAAAAGTTGAATGGAAAACCATTCCTCATATCAGTCCCGTCACCATTGACGATCTGGCGGAGTAGAGGAGAAACAGGTCGATCTGTTTTAAAAAACTACGAAGTCCTGTCAGCGGGCATTTTCGGCCCGCAGAAGGACTTCGTATCATGATTCTCTCGCGTCACCTGGACAACCACCTTCTGCCTGAAAGCAGAATTACAGCCCCGGTCTTATTCTTCGCAGTTCATGTTGTTGATACTGCAGGTGGAGTCGTCGTCTTCTCCTGTGCAGTTCATATCGGTAATACCACAGGTGGAGTCATCGTCTTCTCCTGTACAGTTCATATCATTTAATGCACAGGTTTTATCCTCATCGTCAGCCATGCCGTTTAAGTTTGCCCATCCGGCACTTTCAGGAGCTTTTTTAGCCATAATACTCTCCTTTCTGCATGCCGCTGCATGCATTTATTTACGCATTTTTAGTTGCAATAATATCAACACCGGTTCCTGCCACGTCTGTAAGAATCACATCACCGATGTGTACCGGAGCTGCTACTGTAATGTTCTTTAATGCTTCCACACAGGCAAAGATTCTGTCTTTTGGAATATCCTCTTTTGTCTTCACTGATACCATATGAGTGATGGAACTGCCGGTTACGCGGACTGTACTGGTTACGATTCTGGTGGGATTGGTTACTTCTTTTCTCGCATATACATCACCGCGTTTGCAGGTAAAACCGGTTACGCTCTTAACCTCACTGCCTTCCATCTCCACAGTCAGAGGACAGCCCATGGGGCAGCCGATACAGGTAAGTTCCTTTTTGATCATCGCCTTATTCCTCCTCTAATTTAATCGTAATCGTCTTCAGGTCAGGATACTGAGCAAGCTTCTCTTTCTCCAGCTTCACCTGTTCCATCTCTCCGGGCGCCATAATCTGACGTTTTTTATGATAAATACGTTCGTCGTCCAGATAAACAGCCACATAGTGATCTTTATATACATTTCCCACACGGAAACGTACCACCTGTGTATCATCCATGCGATCGGGGTTGATTGTAACAGGAACTGTATAGCGGACACCGTCCACCGGTACGATCCTTATTTCCCTGGCAGCTTCTGCCTTTATGCCTGCATCCAGTGCTTTCACATATTTTACCGCATTTCTGCCGGCTGCGGCAGCTTCTTCCGATACAAAATCCACCAGATCGTGTACATGCAGTACATTACCGCAGGCAAATACGCCTTCCACACTGGTTTCCAGACTTTCATTTACCAGAGGGCCGGATGTAACGGGACTCATATCCACGCCAATGCCTCTGGACAATTCATTTTCGGGAATCAGACCGCAGGAAAGGAGCAGGGTATCGCAGGTATAATGTTCTTCTGTGCCGGGAATCGGTTTTCCTTTTCCATCCACCTCTGCCAGTGTGATCCCTTCCACACGTTCCTTACCTTCAATATCCACCACAGTGTGGCTTAATTTCAGCGGAATGCCGAAATCATCCAGACACTGTACGATATTTCTCTTCAGACCGCCGGAATAGGGCATCAGTTCGGCAACAACCTTAACCTTTGCGCCTTCCAGAGTCATACGTCTTGCCATGATCAGACCGATATCGCCGGAACCCAGGATTACAACCTCACGTCCGGGCATATAGCCTTCAATATTAACCAGACGCTGCGCGGTACCTGCCGAGAAAATACCTGCAGGACGGTAGCCGGGGATATTCAGAGCACCTCTTGAACGTTCTCTGCAGCCCATGGCCAGAATTACAGCTTTTGCCTGCACCTGGAACATGCCATCCGTACGGTTCATGGCAGTTACCACTTTATCCGCACTGATATCCATAACCATGGTATTCAGCAGATATTCGATTCCCAGCTCATTTACCTGGTCGATGAAACGTCCCGCATACTCAGGACCTGTTAATTCTTCTTTAAATGTGTGAAGACCGAATCCATTGTGGATGCACTGATTCAGAATACCACCCAGTTCCCTGTCCCTCTCAAGAATCAGAATACTGTCCGCACCGCTTCTTTTTGCAGAGGCAGCAGCAGCAAGACCCGCAGGACCTCCGCCTATGATTACAATATCATAATATTTCATATTACTGCCCTCCTATAAACGGTCTTTATTGGTGCCCACTACGATTGCGGAGTCACCGCCGGATTTCGTAACATCATACATGGTAAATCCGGGAACTTCTCTTGCCAGTATCTCCATGGTTCTGGGTGAGCAGAAGCCTGCCTGGCAGCGTCCCATGCCGGCTCTGGTTCTCCGTTTTACACCATCCAGCGAACGGGCTCCGAGAGGCCTGTGGATCGCATCCAGAATCTCACCTTCCGTGATCATCTCGCAGCGGCAGATGATGTTGCCGTATGCGGGATTCTTTCTGATCAGTTCATTGCGTTCTTCCAGAGACAGATTTTCCGGATTCAGAACACCTTTCCGTGTTGCAATGAAATTATCTTTTTTAACCAGACCCATCTTTTCCTGTAAAATATCAGCTACCATAACGCCGATGGCAGGGCTGGCAGTAAGTCCGGGCGATTCAATACCGGCACAGTTGATAAATCCGGGAACATCCTCTGCTTCGCCGATAATAAATTCATGTCTGTCTTCATGGGCACGAAGACCGGCAAAAGAAGTGATTACCTGGCGCATGGGAATATCTTTAACGGTAATTGCCGATTTGGTGATTGCTTCATCCAGGCCTTCTCTGGTAGTATTGGTACCTTCCTTGTTCTCAATATCCACTGCAGTGGGTCCGATGAGCAGATTGCCGTGAATGGTGGGAGACACCAGAATACCTTTGCCCATCTTGGTAGGAAGAGCAAAAACAGTACAGGATACGTGATTGCCTGCAGTCTTATCCAGCAGACAGTAATCTCCTCTTCTGGCTGTAATCTTCATCTTGTTTTCACTGATCATATTATTGATTTCATCTGCATGAACACCAGCCGCATTGACGATATAACGTGTTCTCACATCTCCGTTATTGGTAATGATTGTAAATCCTTCTTCTTCCTTACGAATACCGTTCACCTTTGTATTGAAGCGGAATTCCACACCATTGTCATAAGCATTTTCAGCCATGGCAATATTCAGATTGAAAGGACATACAATACCGCCGGTAGGAGCATACAGAGCAGCAACCGCTTCATCAGAAATGTTGGGTTCCATTGCCACCAGTTCATCTCTCTCGATGATTCTAAGATCCGGAACACCGTTTTTAACACCGCGTTCATAAAGTTCCTGCAGACCCGGTCTGGTAGATTCATCCGTACATACAACCAGAGAACCATTTCTCCTGAAAGGGAAGTCCAGATCTTTCGATAACTGCTCCATCATCTGATTGCCCTGTACATTCAGTTTAGCCATCAGAGAGCCATTTGCAGCATCAAAGCCTGCATGTACAATGGCACTGTTGGCCTTGGAAGTTCCACTGCATACGTCTTCACCTTTCTCCAGTACGCAGATGGATGCCTGGTAACGGGAAAGTTCTCTGGCAGATGCACTGCCGGAAACGCCCGCTCCGATAATTACAATATCATACATAATTAATTTTTTCCCCTTTCTCTCGTATGGAGCCTGCCCAGACCATATAGTACAAACTGTACTAAGTATCTCCACGTCTGAGAGACTCCATACTGATGAAAATATGACTGGTTTTATCAATTATCCGTGCTGCCGGTAATGCTGTCACGGAATAACTCTAACAGAATCAGTTCAGACCTGTCTGAATGGTTACCAGTTTTTAGAAAATAGCTCCGTATAACAGAACAGCTGCAATAGCGCCCACGATAGGTCCTACGATAACAACAGGCGCATAACCCCAGTTGGAATCACCTTTGCCTTTGATGGGCAGGATTGTATGCGCAATACGGGGACCAAGGTCACGGGCAGGGTTAATAGCATAACCTGTCAGACCGCCTAATGACATACCGATTGATACGATAATGCCGAATACCAGGAAATTGCTGAGGCCGGGAGCGCAATCCTGAACCTGTGCAATGCCTTTGATTGCGAATACCAGCACGAATGTACCGATTGCTTCACTTAAAATATTCAGAGGCATATTGGGAACAGAGGGACCTGTTGAGAAAACGCCCAGCTTTGTTGCAGGAGATTCAGTTGCATCAAACTGCTCTTTGAACAGAACATAAACCATACATGCACCTAAAAATGCGCCTGCAAACTGTGCAATGATATAACCGGGAACCATAGCCCAGTCAAAAGAACCATCAACTGCCAGTGCAATAGTCAGGGCCGGATTAAAATGAGCACCTGAAGCTGCACCGAAGATAAATGCGGGAACCATAACCGCAAGACCCCATGCAAATGTAATCTGAATGGAACCTGCACCCTTCATACCTGATTTATTTAATGTTACGTTTGCTACTACGCCATCACCCAGTAAAATAAGCATGGCTGTTCCGATAAACTCTGCTATGTAAGGTAACATAATGAAATCCTCCTAATCATAATAAAAATCAAAATCCGAATCTGTCACAGGACAGAGTTAATGATTATAAATTTGCATCCGAACTGTATCAGTCTTCTTTTGCCCAGCCGTAAGCATATTTAACAGCCTTATTCCAGCCCTTGATTCTTGCAGCACGATCTGCTTCATCAATGGAAGGTGTAAATGTACGGTCAATAGCCCAGTTCTTGATAACGTCTTCTTTGCTTGCCCAGTAGCCTACAGCCAGACCTGCCAGATAAGCAGCGCCCATAGCGGTGGTCTCTACGCAGCAGGGACGATTAACAGGAGCATTGATAATATCAGACTGGATCTGCATCAGCAGATTATTGGCACTTGCACCGCCGTCAACCTTCAGAGCTGCCAGTTCAATACCGGAATCAGCTTTCATGGCCTGCAGAACGTCATTGGTCTGATAAGCCAGAGATTCCAGAGTTGCACGGATTACATGATACTTGTTAACACCACGGGTAATACCTACAATGGTACCTCTTGCGTACTGATCCCAGTGAGGAGCACCCAGACCGGTAAATGCAGGAACAACATAGCAGCCGTTGGTATCTTTAACCTTATTAGCCATATATTCGGAATCCGGTGAAGAATCGATCAGTCTCATCTCATCGCGCAGCCACTGAATTGCAGCACCTGCCACGAAAATAGAACCTTCCAGAGCGTAATTAACTTTGCCGTCCAGACCCCATGCAATGGTAGTTACCAGACCATTTTCAGAGAAAACGGGAGTCTCTCCTGTATTCATCAGCAGGAAGCAGCCTGTACCGTAAGTATTCTTTGCTTCACCGGGTTTAAAACAGGTCTGTCCGAACAGAGCTGCCTGCTGGTCACCTGCAGCACCGCCGATGGGGATTGCTCCGCCAAACCATGAAGGATCAGATTCACCGTAAATGCAGCTTGAAGGTTTTACTTCGGGAAGCATGCATTTGGGAATATTCAGTTCAGCCAGAATCTCGTCATCCCATTTCAGTTCTGTGATATTGAACAGCATGGTACGGGAAGCATTGGTATAATCGGTTACATGTACAGCGCCCTTGGTCAGCTTCCAGATCAGCCAGGTTTCTACCGTACCGAATAACAGCTCGCCTCTTTCAGCACGTTCTCTTACGCCTTCCACATTGTCCAGGATCCATTTTAACTTGGTACCTGAGAAATATGCATCGATTACAAGACCTGTTTTCTTACGGAAAGTATCAATCAGACCTTTTTCCTTCAGGCTGTCGCAATATTCGGAAGTTCTGCGGCACTGCCATACGATTGCATGATAAACAGGTTCTCCTGTCGCCTTGTCCCATACGATGGTTGTTTCACGCTGATTGGTAATACCGATGGCAGCAATATCTTCTGCTGTTGCACCGATTTTCGACATGGCCTCCACAGCAACCCCCAGCTGTGTAGACCAGATTTCGTTGGCATCATGTTCAACCCAGCCCGGTTTCGGGAAATACTGTGTGAACTCTTTCTGTGCTACGCTGCACATCTCACCCTTTTCATTGAAAAGAATACAACGATTGCTTGTTGTGCCCGCGTCCAGTGCCATTACATACTTTGCCATAAAAATGTACCTCCTTGTAAATAATAAAATGAAATAGTGACAGACATCTGCTCATCCCCTGAACATATGCCGTTTTGGCCCTTCTCTGAAGCCATATAATAAATTGCAGTTTCCCTGTCGGTCCCTCTGCAAATTCATTCTTCTGTAATTTGCCGGCTGCTTTTTACGGTCCGGCTCATCTTAAAGTCCGTCTGTGCTCCCGTTTCAGTCATGTCCCCGCTCCGGCTACATCTCCCAGACAGACGGATTTGTAGTAGATACGGAAATGGCACCCGCCCCCAGTGCTGCTACCACATCCTCTTTTTCGGAAATCAATCCCCCTGCAATCACAGGAACCTTAACATTTTTTGTTATCTTCCGTATAACCTTCGGCATCAGTCCCGGCAATACCTCAATGATATCCGGTCTTACCATGGCAATCTCCTTATCAATATTCTGATAAGCCATGGAATCCAGAAGAAATACTCTTAGAACCGTATGCAGTCCGAGCTCCTTGGCACGCTTAATCAGCTGCGGTTTCGTTGTGATAATTCCATCTGCATCCGTATTGTATCTGATAAAATTGACGGCAATCTCTTTACTTGCCAGCCCGCTTACCAGATCAACATGAACCAGAGCGATCTTATCCGCCTCCTTGATTCGCTTAACAATTGTCCCTATATTACATATGCTCCCATAAAGGATAAATATCACCTTTATGTCCTCCAGTCTGCAGCAGGCTTCCAGTCCTTCCTCATTTTTCACTGCTGCAATAACCGGATTCGCTTCAATCATGTCATAAAAACGCTGATCCATCTTTCCCCCACAAAACACCGGCCATATGTTAAAAAATCACGGACATCGATACAACAGGAAATGCAGCTGTCCCGAAACAGTTTACAAGAATACAGTTTCCCGCTATATAAAAAAAGAGCACAGTTATCCATCAGCATTTCTGCCGTCCTTACTGTGCTCTCCCATCTCAATGCGTTATTCTTTTCGACCTGTAAATATTCTAGCATATTGTTGTATTTATTGCAATACTTTTTTATTATTTTGTATTAGTTAACAATATGTTATAGATTATCTCCGCTTTTATTTGTGTTAAAATTACAATTTTGAATACGAATTCATCTTTTTCCGCACAATCACTTACTGTTTTTAAACAGTACCACCAGGTCCTCAATGCTTCTGGGACCTGTGTAAGTATCCCTGTCATTGACGATCATAAACGGTACCCTTTTGATCTGATATTTATCCACCAGATCCGGATAAAGATTGGCATCGATCATCTCCGCTTCAATGGCAGGATTCATCATAGCAATTCTCTGGCAGGAAGTCACCAGTCCCGAACAGTGATGACATCCAAGTGATACACAGATTTTTACATTTACCGGACGTTTCAGCTTCTGGATCTTCTTTTTTGTTCCTTCGCTCAGTTCCTGACCCGGTCCGGCCATGTTGTAAATAGCCAGAATAAAAGCATTGATTTCTTTCCCGCCCGGAATTCCGTGGAAGCAGACACCGGAATATTCACCATCTGTGTACAGCCCCGTCGCCGGCAGATACTCAAGATCCAGCTTCAATTCCCGGGCCTTCTTCTCTGCATCCGGTCCTTCTGTCACTTCCTTAACAGAATATAATTCCAGACTCACCGGAGCACCGGAAGGAATCTCACAAAAACGCTTCAGAAAAGACGCCATCTCCACTGATTTTTCCTGTTCCATGTCCAGAACAGCCTTTATGGTCACCGGTTTTTGCAGTTTACTTAATATTCCCTCTATATCCTGGCAGAGTTTGTCGCCCAGCAGAGGACATTCTGAAGAAATTTCCTTTATATCAATCATATTACCTCCTGTAATCGGACCGCAGCGACCTGCTGCGGATTCAAGCCTACAACAAACCCACCAGATCAAAGCTGGGCATCAGAGTATCCTCGCCCGGTTTCCATTTGGCAGGGCACACCTGATCACCGTGTTCCTCCACATACTGAGCAGCCTGTACTTTACGCAGCAGTTCCTCCGCATTGCGTCCGATACCCATATCATGCACTTCATAAGCCCTGATCTTTCCTTCAGGATTCAGAATGAATGTCCCGCGCAGAGCCTGTCCTTCTTCTTCAACCAGCACGCCGAAAAAGCGGGCCAGTTTTCCTGCCGGATCTGCCAGCATGGGATAGGAAATCCGCCGGATTGTTTCTGATGCATCCGCCCACGCTTTGTGGACAAAATGCGTATCCTCCGAAACAGAATAGATTTCACATCCCGCTTCCTTAAATTCATCATAAAAATCCGCCAGATCGCCCAGCTCCGTAGGGCATACAAACGTAAAATCCGCCGGATAGAAAAAGAAAACCGACCAGTGTCCCAGCACAGATTCCTTTGTCACCTCTTCAAATTCACCGGCATGATACGCCTGTACGCAGAAATCTTCCAATTCCGTACCAATTAAATGCATATTGTTACCTCCTGATAAAAATCACCGCAGCTGCTCAGAAGTCCCCTGAAAAACATCACATATCACCCCCAACAGCTGCAAAAAAGCACGACTGACCCCAAGCATTGCTGCCCCTCTGCCAATCGTGCTCTCCCATCTCAGATTGCGTCCCCTAAGGGTATAATTATATTAAAAACATACCATAACTTTCCCGCAGACGCAACTGTTTTTTATTGCACCAGCCCTGATTTTACCAATCTTTTATGCAGTATGGGTCCGACGATGCATGCGATCACCATCTTGACCAGATCCCCGGGAATAAACGGAATCACACCGGCTGCCAGTGCTGCTGTGAAGCTCATCTCCAGGCTGTAACCCATCCATGCGGTTCCGAATACGTAATTGACCAGACTTCCCACGATCATGCCTGCAAACTGCAGATACCATTTAGAAGTTTTTTCCACAACATAACCGCTGATCACAGTCAGGAAAATCATACCGATCAGATACCCGCCTGTGGGACCCAGCAGCTTTGCAGGACCGGAACCGAAACCGGAAAATACCGGCATACCTGCCAGACCCACCAGAAGATAAATCAGATAGCTGCCGGTGGCACGTTTCCAGCCTTCCACATAAATAATCACATAGAGAACCAGATTGGTCAGTGAAATCGGAACAGGGCTGAACGGAATCGACAGCGAGAACGGTGCCAGAACGCAAATCACTGCCGCCAGTGCCGCAATCATCACCATATTTACAACTGACCCGAAAGAATTTTCTGCAACAAATGTCTTTTTCATAATGTACCTCATATTATTCTCTGAATATTAACAGTTAACTACAAATTGTTTTTGAGTTGACAGTTGGCATTGTAGCACACCTGTTTCAATTTGTAAACTATTTTTGAAAATAAAGTTGACATTTTACCGATCAGGATTCATTCAGCTGTACTTTTTTTCATCCCTGTGGTAAAATACTGCACATCAAATAAGAACTTTTTTGTCATAGGAATCTGATATAAGAATCATTTGGTTTAAAAACCATTTCAACACCAGAAAGGATCATCGTTATGCTTACAATCGGATCTCACCTTTCCGTTTCCAAAGGCTATGCAGCCATGGGACGGGATGCTTTAAAAATCGGTGCCAATACATTACAGTTTTTCTCACGCAATCCCCGCGGAACCAGGGCAAAGGCCATTGATGAAAAAGACATTGCTGCATTCCGGCAGATCTGTGAAGACAATCATTTCGGCACTCTTCTGTGCCATGCCCCTTATATTCTGAATGCCTGCTCTGCAGATCCCGAAATCAGGAAGCTTGCCCGGGATACCATGGCGGATGACCTGCAGCGCATGGAATATCTCCCCGGGAATCTTTATAATTTTCACCCCGGCAGTCATGTAAAACAGGGAGCCGATGCAGGAATCGAAATGATTGCTGATATGCTCAATTCCATTTTAAAGCCCAAACAGCACACCACTGTTCTGCTGGAAACCATGGCCGGCAAAGGAAGTGAAGTGGGACGCAGCTTTGAAGAACTTGCATCCATTATTGAACGGGTAGAGCTGAATGATAAACTGGGAGTCTGCCTGGACACCTGCCACGTCCATGATGGAGGCTACGACATCGTCAATAAACTGGACCACGTGCTGGAAGAATTTGACCGGGTCATCGGTCTGAACCGTCTGAAGGCAATTCATCTCAATGACAGCAAAAATCCCCGCGGCAGCCATAAGGACCGCCACGAGAAAATAGGTCAGGGATGTATCGGACTGGATGCGCTGGTCCGGATCATCAATCACCCGCTCCTGTGCCATCTGCCTTTCTATCTGGAAACACCCAATGAACTGCCCGGATATGCACAGGAAATCAGCCTGCTGCGGGAGGCATATAAATCAGGGCATTAAGCCTGCAATCACTCTGCCAGTTCCCTGCGGCTTTTATTCAGATACATGATTGTAAAAGCCGTGCCGCTGGCAATCCAGGATATAATATAGATACCGATAATGCATTCCATACTCTCAAATCGGGGCAGGACAAACCAGATGGCAAGAACACGAAGCAGACAGGTGCAGATCAGAGTTAAAATCATCGGATGCACTGTATCTCCCATTCCACAGCAGGTTCCGCTGCAGATTTCATAAACACCATAAAAAACATAAAAAGGTGCCATTAATTTCATATAATGTGCAGCAATGGGCACAATTGCGGCTGCATCTGCTTTTGCAATGAACAGACAGCCCAATACCGGTGTTCCCGCATACAGAACAGCACTGATCAATGCAATGGAAAAGACTGCAATGGTCCCCCCTGCAAGGACTCCTCTTTTCACCCGATCCTTACGTCCTGCACCAAGGTTCTGTGCCGTATATGTTGTCATGGCAGGTCCCATGGCATCAGCAATCAGCCAGATCAGCATATCCAGCTTACCGCATATGGACCATGCTGCAATTGCATCCGTACCCATACCATTCACGCTGGCCTGTACAATCGAATTGGCAATCGGAAACAAAATTCCCTGTAAAGCAAGCGGCATCCCCTTTTTTACCATCTGAACCATATGTATATTGCAGTAATGCGGTTTCAGTAAATGAGAATCGGCAGCACCATGAACAGTTCTGATCATCAGGAAAAGTGCGCATGCCGCACTTACAACCTGAGCAAGGACCGTTGCTGCTGCAGCGCCTCCTACTCCCATATCAAATACGCCCACCAGCAGCAAATCACCTGCAATATTCACAGCAGAACACACCATCAGAATATACAGAGGTTTTTTGGAATCTCCCAGTGCTCTGAGTACACCGGCTGCCATATTATAAAGAACCATGGACCAGATGCCGCCAAAATAAATCCGGCAGTATACGGCTGTCATGGGACGGATATCCAGGGGAACATCCATCAGCTCCAGAAGCTGCGGTGTAAGCAGAACCCCTCCCACAGAACAAATGACCCCAAGTATTGCTGCCAGTGTATAGGCTGTCCGTGCCGAACATTTTAAATCATCGTATTTTTTCGCTCCAAAATAACCGGAAATGACAATCGTCGCTCCGGCAGACAATCCATTCATGAAATTCAGCGGAAATTTAAACAGAGTATGCACACTGTCTATTGCAGCCAGCCCCGTTTTCCCGGCAAACTGACCAACGATCACTGCATCTGCTGCAATATACAGCTGCTGGATCAGACTCCCCGCAATAATCGGCAGTACAAACAGCAGCAATCCCTGAAAAATGCTTCCCTCTATCAGGTTGATCTCTTTTCTCTTCTTCAATTTTTCCCCTCTAATCATATTTTTAATCAGGAAACAGTCATTCAAAATATTCTGCTGAACAACTGTTAAAACAGATGGCAGGCAATCTGATGCCCCTTTTCTACAGTTTTCAAAGTCGGCTTTTCTATTTTGCAGATATCCATACATGCTTCACATCGATTCTGAAACGGACAGCCCGGAGGTACATTGAGCGGACTGGGTGTTTCCGATTCAATACTCTCAATCGGTTTGGAATAATCCATATCAACAGAAAAAACTGCCCGTTTCAACGCCTCTGTATATGGATGTGTTAATCCTGTTCCAAGCTGTTTTCCCGGAACAATTTCTACAATATTTCCAAGATACATCACCACGGTTCTTGTTGTAATCTGACGTACCAGAGCAATATCATGACAGATCATCAATATGGTAATATTCTTTTCTTTCTGAAGACGCAAAAGCAATTCGATAATATTTTTCTGCACAGATACATCCAATGCGCTCGTTGCTTCGTCACAAATCAGAATAGAAGGTTCCAGAGACAATGCTCTTGCAATTCCAACGCGCTGTCTCTGACCGCCTGACATATTGTGAGGATACCTGTCTGCAAATTCCTCCGGCAAATCCACCATCTTAAGCAGACTTCTGGCCGTAGAATTCACTTCACTTTTTGTAATCAGCTTAAAATTAAGCAGCGGCTCACACAAAATCTCTTTTATCTTCATTTTAGGAGAAAAGGAATCAGACGGATCCTGAAAAACCATCTGGATATTTCTGCGGTTCATTCGCTTTTCTTTTCCTTTCAGCCCGGTGATATTCTTTCCTTCAAACAGAATTTCTCCGGCAGAAGGCTTTAAAAGCTGCATGACCATTCGGACAAAAGTACTTTTTCCGCAGCCGCTTTCCCCGGCAATGCCCAGGATTTCCCCTTTTTCCACCCGCAGGGATATCCTGTCATTGGCGACCAGATTTCTCCCTTTGCTCGCCGGAAATATGCAGGAAACATCTTTTGCTTCCAGAATAATCTCAGACATAATCTATACCCTCCATGGTCGGAACTGATGCCAGCAGTTTTTTTGTATAAGCAGTTTGAGGATTCCGGATAATCTCTTCTTTTGTCCCTGTTTCAACAATACGGCCGTTTTGCATGACTACGATACGATCTGACATATAGGCCGCAACTCCAAGATTGTGTGTTACAAGAATAATTGAAGTTCCATTTTTTTCCCTGAGTTGAATCATCTGTTTTACAATTTGTGCCTGTGTCGTAACATCCAGTGCCGAAGTAGGCTCATCGGCCAGGAGAAGATCCGGTTGAAATACCATTGACATGGCAATTCCGACACGCTGACGCATACCACCGGATAACTGAAACGGATAACTGTGCATAATATTTTCACCATCCGGTAAATTCACAGCCTCAAGCATATGTACTGCTTTTTCATTTGCCTCTTTTTTGGAGATTTTCCGGTGAACACGAATACTTTCGATAAACTGCGGTCCGATTCGCCGAATCGGATTGAGCATGGCACCACAATCCTGAAAAATCATTGATATTTTCGATCCGCGCAGTTCCATCCACTCTGCTTCGGTTTTCGCAGGAAGTGAATTTCCATGATATATAATATCACCTTCGGTGATTTCCCCTTCCTGCGGAAGAAGTCCTAAAACTGCCCGAATCACCGTTGTTTTCCCGCTCCCGCTTTCTCCTACCAGACTGATGATTTCCCCCTTTTTTACATGCAGATCAAAATCAATCAGAGTAGGAACATTGTTATATTCTACTGTAATATGTTTAATAGATAACATCAGCGGATCCCCTTTTATTTTGTATATTTATTTGGCAGGTTTAATATCTTTTGTAACCCAGTAGTAATCACATGTATAACTGTGAACACCTTCAACTGCAGAAGTTGCACAGATATTAAAATTGTAGGAACCATAGCAGATGGATGCGACATCATCAATCATGATCTGCTGCAGGTTTTTAAAGATTTCCTTTCTCTTTTCCATATCTGTTTCGCCTGCCAGTTTTTCGTATTCCGCATCAAACGCTTCGTTCTGGTAGTTTCCATAGTTGATCGTAGTGTCTTTTACATTTTTATACCAGTGCAGTAAATAGTTTGCAGGATCTCCTGTAGGCATACTTACTTCATTGTTGTAAAGCAGATCAAATTCCTGATTTACCCTCTGATCATTTGCATTTTCAGGGAAAGTAACTGTACATTTAATACCGATTTCATCCAGCTGTGCAGCCTGTGCCTGTGCAATTACATCCTGCTGGCGGCTTGTAGAGCCAACATAACGAAGATCAATCATCGTTCCATCCAGTTCACGGTACCCATCTCCATCGGTATCAACAATACCTGCTTCATCCAATAAAGATTTGGCCTTCTCCGGATCGTAACCATATTTAAAATCAAGACTGTCATATCCATAATCATAATTTGACGGAAGAGGCGCATTATTCGTATAGGTATAGGAACCATTTGTTGTAACATCACAGATTGTCTGACCGTCAATCGCCATAAATACTGCTGTACGAAGCGCGTCATTGCCAAGTACGCCATCAAAGTTGATAAATGCAGTTCCCATACGATTACCACTTGTTACGTCCACAAGATAGCCACCCTGTTCCTCAAGCAGATTCCGGTCGGCAGAAGAGATGCTTAACGCCATATCAACAGAACCGTCCTGCAATGCCATTGCACGCGTTGAAGCCTCTGCCATTACCAGAATACTTACCGTATCAAACGGAACCTCACCATCCCAGTAATTATCATTTCTTTTCAGCTGAATATCATGATCCGGGTCATTGGATACAATCACATAAGGACCTGTACAGACAGGATCATTATCGTAATCCTCTGTGTGTTCTGTATCCACCACTCCGTACCAGGGATATGCCAGGCAGCCGGGAAGGTCAACAACAACTCCATCCGTTGTAATCGATACAGTACCGGCTTTATCATCAGCCTTGATCTCTGTATACTTAAAATAAGACTGTGCATTGCCGTTTCCTCCTTTTTCCGGATCGCATTCATCAAACAATCTTTCCAGAGAAGATACCACGGCAGAAGCCGTTACTTTACAACCGTCCGAAAAGGTTAATCCATCTTTTAAAGTAAATGTCCAGGTTAACTTATCTTCACTTACTGTCCAGTCAGATGCAAGCCAGGGTTCAATGGTTCCGTCATCTGCAAAACGGGTCAGGGTTTCAAGAACACCCCATCGCATTACAAACCAGCTGTTCCATTCATCAGCCGGATCCAGCGTATTGCTTGTTAATTCTGTTCCAACCAGCAGTTGCGTCTTCTCAGAAGCGGAATTCTTTTTTGCTTCTGTTTCGGAGCTGTTTGTGCTGTTTCCGCACCCGGTAAACACTGCCGCACTCATACTCAGACAAAGTAAGGCTGCTGCTGCTTTTTTCATCATAGTTGTCATAATTTTCCTCCTGTGTTCTTCATTATTTATAAGTATTTTACTAACAATACTTATTGACTTTTTTTATTTTCCCCTTTTCCGTTTCCTGACCGATTTCGGATCCACAATATCTCTCAGACTGTCACCCCATAAGTTAAAGATAACAACAACCAGAAATACAGCCGCTGCCGGATAAAACAGGAGCCACGGACAGGTTAAAATGTGCGTCCTTCCTTCACTGAGCATATATCCCCATTCCGGTGTCGGAGGTGTTACGCCAAAACCCATAAAGGAAAGGCTTGCCAGGGACAGCATCATGGTACCGATATCTGTTGCAGCTGTGATAATCAGAGTCGGAAGCGCATTGGGAAGCATATAACGGTACAGAATATGTGCATGGCTGGAACCATTTACCTGTGCAGCTAAAATATAGGTACGTTTTTTTATTTTTAAGACAAGGCTTCGGGCAAGCCGGGCATATTTTGTCCAGCTCACAGCCGCAATTGCTATTATCGCATTTACCAGACTTGGTCCTAAAATACCTGCAATAGCAATTGCAAGAATCAAATCAGGAAAAGAAATCATCATATCTGCAATCCGCATAATGACAGCATCAATCTTCCCTCCAAAGTACCCGGCAATCATTCCCAGGAATGTACCTGCCGTAAAAATCACAGCTACCAGAATCAGTACACTGAAAACAGAGGTTCTTGTACCGTATATAACCCGTGAAAATACATCTCGTCCCATTGCATCGGTGCCGAATAAATGCTCGCCGCCGGGTGCCTGAAATGCTTCAGCCAGCGGGGACGCATATGGATCATGTGTTGCAATGACAGGTGCAAGTACTGCGACTGAAAATACAGCGATAACCAGAACTGAATAAAAACAGAACTGTTTGTGTTTCATGCAGAATATTTTCAATTTTTCCATAGCTATTTCTCCTCCCGGATTCTTGGATCAATAAGATCATAAGAAATATCAACAACAAGGTTTACCAGCATATAGATAAAAGCAATCCATAATACAAATCCCTGAATCAGAGGATAATCCCTGTTTTGAACAGCAGAAACAGCAAGAATACCGAGTCCCGGATAATTAAAAATAATTTCTACTACTGCAGTACCTCCAAGCAGGGAACCAAACGAAAGACCAAACATAGTAATCAGCGGCAGCAGAGCATTAACCAGCACGTGCTTCCATAAAATCATGGAACGACTCAATCCACGGGCTTTTGCACCGACTACATAGTCCTGACTCAATTCCTCCAGTACAGCTGTCCGCACCTGCCGGGTATATTTTGATGCCATCGCAAATGCCAGAGTCAAAGCCGGAAGCAGCATCTGCTGAAAACCGGTTGAATTATTTGCAATTGGAAGCAGGTGTAATTTCAGTCCTAAAAAATACAGAAGCATCAGTCCAACAACAAAACCAGGGAGTGAAATTCCAATAAATGTAAATCCTCTAATCAAAAAATCAGGGATACGGTCTGATTTAACAGCCGAAAAAATACCAAGAGGTACCGATACAACAGTCATGAACAATAAAGATAGAAGCGATAGCCGGAATGTAGCCGGAAGACGTTTTATCAGCAGTTCCAGCACCGGCGCATTCTTCGAAAATGATTCTCCAAAATCACCCTGCAGACACCCTGTGAGCCATGCGGCATACTGTTCTGCAAACGAGCGATTCAATCCCATATTCTCCCGTGTCTGTTCGAGCACTTCCTGTGTAGGTGTAATGCCCATCGATTCGTACATGGCTGTTGCTGGATCTCCCGGTGCCAGATACGTTAGAAAAAATGTAATAAAGCTGATGCCAAACAGAACAACCACCATCTGCCCCAGACGTTTTATGATTGTTTTTTTCATTTTTCATTTCCTCCTTACAAAAAACGGCCACAGTCAGATATAAATCTGACCGTGACCATTTTTACACAACTATGCCAGTATTATACTATCACCCTTTTAACTGTTTCAGCAGGTCTTCTGGCTTATACTCATAACAGATTTTTCACCTTCTCAGCTTAATGCCAATGGTTGACTTTCATCTGAAAAATCCGAGTAAATACAGCGGTGGATCCGCCCATGATTCAGACATGGTTATCTATTCTCTGACACTGTCCGGACAACAATATCAGCACTGAAACCGGTTCCCGATAAACTGGTTTGATTATAATATCCTGCAACTTTTTTATCAATTGTGCAGATACAATAAAAAAAGGATAAAAAAACTGGCAGTAAATGTCATCTTTCTTATCCTTTTATTTCATTTTCACCAATAAAATACCCTGACCCCGTATTGTAAAATACTAACAGATTTTACAAAAAAACAGAGTGTTTTTTTATTGATAATTCAAATCAGTAATAGTACATACGATTTTTGAATGTTCCATTCCTGTTCTCATTAATTCCCCAGAACATATTCCATAAACGCAGCCGCATGTTCTGCCCGCTCTGCGGTATAGGGGATTCCAATCCAGATTTCCTCTCTGTCTGCAATTTCTCCGATACCGGCAATTTGTTCCAGAAACTCTGTCCCCGCAAGAGAAATGGCACCTGCATATGTATTGCCGTTCTCATCCTGCATGTACCGGATGCTGCTTTCATCAAACTGTTCTGCAAAATCCTCTCCCAGAATCTCTTCCAGATCCCTGAAGGAATATTCATTGCTTTCCATGTAATCAAAGATTCCTTCCGGTGCAATGAGCAGATCCAGGTCCCCCACCGCATAATACGTGGTTAATTTTGTCATTGATGCCGCATCCGACTGATTATATTCTTCTCCGTCGGCATCCAGAGTATAGGAAGAATCCAGAGTCACCAGCTGTTTTTTCAGATTCAGCCCCTGTGCCTCTGCAAATGCTTCCTCCCGCCGGTCAACAGCGTCCTGATCCACCACCACATTAATAATAGCACCGCTCAGCCAGACTTCTTTTTTACCGACAGTATAAAACCAGATGAAATAAACTGCCACAACAATAACCAGAATCACTGCCGCAGTCTGCATCCAGTAATAAGTCATAAACCACCTGATCCGTTCCTTCCATGGCATATCCTTCATATTTTTCTTTCTGTTTTCAGCCCAGTCTTCCAGACGCTCTCTTTTCTGCTCCATTTTTCCGCCTCTTTTAAAATAATGTCTATTGATCCGGAGCCTGCAAAACATGCGAATCTGTCCGGCTCCGGACTTTTTCAAATTGATGAGATTATTTTACCAGCATGGAAAGCACTGTCAACCGTTTTCACAGAAAATTACAACTTCCGCAGTTACCGGGTCTCTTCCAGATACAGCTGCACGACAGCTCCGTCACCTGACATTATGGGGAAAGCTTCTTCTCCTGAACTGTATCCTCCAAAGGTGTATCCTCCGTACATCAGAGCAGCACCGCTGAATATCTGTTCTCCTCTGTTGATTCTGTAATTTGCACCCGGTTTCAGGCCGCGGAAACGCACATTGATCAGAGGTGAGTTGGCTCTGCTGTGAAGATTTACAAAATTAACCAGACATTTGCGTTTATTGGCAGATACAAATGACCATGCACAGTAATCCGGATCAGCCTGTGGATCTGATAACCGGTAATAATCACCATTCATAACCAGATCAGCATATTTTTTATAGGATTTAATCTGCCGGCGTACTTTCTTTTTTTCTTCTGATGTCAATCTGGTCAGATCCAGTTCATAACCCAGCATACCGGACATGGCTGTCACACCCCGCAGATCCATGGTGGTGACACGGCCGGTCTGATGGTTGGGCACCGCCGATACGTGAGAACCCATGGTGCTGGCGGGATAACCGAATGATGTGCCGTGCTGGATAAGAATCCGTTCCATGGCATCCGTGTCATCACTGCACCAGATCTGAGGTGCATAATACAGCATACCTGCATCAAAGCGCCCGCCGCCTCCACAGCAGCCTTCCAGCAGAATATCAGGAAAATCACGGGTCAGCCGGTCTGCAAAGCGATATACCCCCAGTACAAAACGATGACGTACTTCACCCTGCTGATCAGCCGGCAGAGTCAGACTGAATGTATCAGACAGTGAGCGGTTCATGTCCCATTTTACGTATTCAATATTGCAGCTGGAAAGTACGGACGCAATCTGATCATAGATATGATCCACTATCTCCCGCCGGGAGAAATCCAGCACCAGCTGATAACGTGATCTGCCGGGAGCACGGCCGGGAATCTTCAAAACCCAATCGGGATGCTCTCTGTAAAGCCGGCTGTCTTCATTGACCATCTCCGGCTCGATCCAGAGACCGAATTTCATGCCCATGTCATTAACTGTCCGGGCAAGCTCTGTCAGACGGACTTTATCCTCATTGACATACCAGTCTCCCAGACCTCTGTAGTCATCATTGCGGTTTCCGAACCAGCCGTCATCCAGAACAAACATCTCAATACCCAGTTTTCCGGCTTCTTTGGCGATTGCCACCAGCTTCTCATGAGTAAAATCAAAATAAGTTCCTTCCCAGTTATTGACCAGTACCGGACGGCGCTCATTTTTATATTTGCCCCGACAGATATTATTGCGGATGAACCGATGGTACATCTGTGACAGGGCACCCAGACCCTCAAATGAAAATCCCATGATCACTTCCGGTGTATCAAAGCTGCTGCCCGGATCCAGCTTCCAGCTGAACGTATCAGGATTAATGCCCATAACCAGACGGGTCTGATTCATCTGATCCTTCTCAATCTCTGCGGCAAAATCGCCGCTGTATACCAGCATCATACCGTAGCAGTCCCCAAAAGCTTCACCGGTCTCCGGCGCTGCCATAATCACAAAAGGATTATGCTGATGAGAAGATGCACCCCTCTTGCTGGATATCCTGGTAATCGCATGGGGCTGACACAGCCGTTCCGGCTGACGTTCCATACAATGTCTTCCGTGAAAATGAATCAGATCCCATTTACCGGGCTGCATATCCAGACAGGCTGATAAAGCACGCTCCAGTCTTACGGTCTGCGTTCCCTGATTTTCAAAACGGACACTGCGGGTAATAATGTCCCTTTCTTCAAAAACACCGTAATAAAGAATAACGCGCAGCTTTGTCCAGGGATCCTCCAGAGTGATTTCCAGAGTCTCACTTTCACCACCATTATCATAAGACGCCGGCATTTCGGGTATGGCATGCTTTCCGGGGCAGATCCGGTATCCCGCATAACGCAGGTCAGCAGCCAGACTGCCGTCGCCGTTGATTACTTCGCAGCTGCTGATCCGGTAATCTCCGATTCCGCAGCCTGTATATTCCTGTGCAGCCGTATCCAGAGAAAAGCTTCTGTCCGTGCCGGCCTGACCGGGATTTCCCGAGAAACCTCTGTCATATAAATTTTCCAGCTGCTTCATGGGAACATCGGCAATTCTTCTTCCGTAATAACCATGCAGCAGATATCCATACCCATTGATGTACATCTGATATGTAGTATTCCGGGTATGCAGATTGAAAAATTTTCCTTCTTCTTTGTAAATAATGCTCATAAATAATACTCCCTGTAGTAATTTTAGTATCTACTCTGAACAGCAGACAATTTATCTAAGTCACCCACCACCAGTTCAACTGGTGGTTTGGGGTAGGCCCTAAAAAGGGCCATATTACTGCTGCGCCTAAAAAGGCGGTGTCGCAAGCGTTGCTACTGGCGTCCGCTAAAAAGCGGATCCCTTACTATCTTCT
>JAXDZY010000053.1:0-6285 GCA_034086685.1 Lachnospiraceae bacterium | reverse complement strand
CCGGAATTGGTAAGGCTGTAGCTTACAAAGCCGGAGCAGTCAAACCCATCCGGACTGTATCCGCCCCATACATAAGGAGTTCCAAGATGCGTAACAGCTTCTGCAATCAATGCTGCTGCCTGAGGTGCTGCAGTACCGCTGTATCCATAAATGGATTCCTCTTCTGTATCAAGATAAAAGTAGGGATTAAATCGGGTTCTTCCATAAATAAATTCCAGTTCCAGACGGTTTCCTTCACTGACCTCTGCAATGGCATCTCCCATTTCCACATTTTGCCCTGCAGATACCTGAATGGAACTGCATCCTGCATATTGAATCCGATATCCCTGACTGTTTTCCAGAATCACTGTATTTCCTGAAACTGAATAGACAGTTCCATCCATAACAGACCTGATTTCCGTACCGGATGGAAGAGAAATCTCCAGACCGTCAGCCTCAACAACACGGTTTCCGGATGGATCACAGCGATAGCCGAAATCACCTGTGATATTCAGATGCCAGTTATAATCAACCGGTGATCCAAAAATAACCCGATTTCCTTTTGCGGCCACATAAATATCATAAAGTGCTTTTTCATCCTCACCCAAAAGGCTGTCTGCCAGAGTTTCCATATTCCCGGAATTCAGTCGGACGTTAACCATACTGACATCTGTACTTGTTGTAACTTCGATTTCTTCCCCGTCACCACCTGCATAACAGGCCTCCCAGGTCTGATGTCCATGTGCCTGTGCTGCAGAATGTTCATCATAATACACATCAAAATCAACACCGTATCGTGCAAAATTCCCTGTATCTTCGACTTTATAGAGAGTTCCGTTCATGATCACTTCCGTTCCTAGGGGAACGGTGGGATGATCCGCATCTACTGCAAGTGTATGGTTTGCTGTCGGATAAACTCCGGAAGCTGTCGGACCGCCCGCCCAGCTCCCGCAGCAGATGCTGCAGTTGCAATAGCCGCTGGTTACGACATTCCCAATAGAATCTCCTGCCCGGACAGTGGACGTTGTTGTTCTTGTCTCATTTTCCGTTTCGATGATCAGGTCATACTGCCGGGCAAACAAATCGTCCAGTGCAGACTTTACTTCCCGAAACGTAAAGGCCCCATACCTCGCAGACAGATAGCTGATCAATATTACCGGATCATGGCCGATCTCGCCGATACTGTAGCGGTACTCATCATAATCACTGTAATTTCGCTTCGTATCATTAATTTTTTTCTGCAGTTCAGCTTCCAGTTTCGTGTAATAGGCATCCGCCTTTGTGATATCAATATCATCCGACGGCCATGAGGTTGCCGTAATCGTCGTCAGAGCACCTGTTGCCACAGCAGAACAGGAGTAAAGCTGTACCACCAGAATAACGAACACAAAGGCAAATGCCAGCACACATTTTGACATTGACTGATGCTGCATCCAGAACTCTTCCAGAAAAGCAGATGCTGTTCCCACCGTATCTTTTACACAATCTGCAGCCCGCTCGAAAATTCCTGTGTGATGCCGGTTGGTCATGCTGTGACCGGACGCATGATTCCCGCAGGCTTCCCCTGCACCGGAAACCCCGGCTGATTTTCCGCTTCTTTCCGCAGCATATCCCTGTCTGACTGCATGTTTTTGCTGCCATCTGGATAAAGGATTGGAACCTGAGAAAGTCCCGTCCTGCTCCTTTGATGATTCTGTTTTACAGGTTTTCTTCTGCTTTTTTCCATATTTTCCCGATTCAGATGCATTCTCATATTTTTCGGAAACCGTACTTTTCCGTAAAACTTCCGTTTCTTCCAATTCTTCAGAATCACGGGAAAAGTGAATGTTTTCCGCTGCATATACGACGGCTGCACCGGTTTTCTCTGCCTGATATACAGCTTCTGTTCCTGCATTTTCATCCTTACGTGAATCATTTTCCAAACGAGTACCGGACGACACCGCAGCCACGGTTCCGACGGCGGCATATTTTGCTGCCGCCTTTCCGGAATAGCGATGTTTCCTTTTGGTTTCTTCTTTGATTTCTTTTTTTCCAAAGCGAAGCCGGTTCCCGTGTGCTGCTTTCTGCTCTTCTTCGGTACGGAGTTTTCGTTTCCTGCCGGATGATGAAGTCTCTTTTTCCGTTTTCTTCTTATCATTTGATCTGCCATCACTGCCGGTTCCTGCAGAATCTGTTTTTTCATCAGCAGATTCTGCAGCCTGCTTCCGGAACTGATTCTTTTTCCCGGAATCAGAGAAATTTTCCTCTGCAGCCGGATCATCATCAAACCTCAGATGCGCAGTTTTATTTCCCATCCTGCGCCTCCTTCCGTTCCGGTGTCTCCTCTGCATTTTTTACCTCGGATAATTTGGTCGTCATGATTTTGTAAAGCTCCGAGTCTGCAGGAAAATGGTCTATAAAAGGCAGGATGACATTACCGTAAAACAGCAGGCCCTCTCCTTCGCCGGAATGTGTCACATAGGACAGCTGATGCGGAGAAATGTTCAGTTGACGGGCAAGAATTTGACGGTCACCGGCCGCCTGATTCAGCATATAAATAAAATCCGAATTTTCAAAGATATTTTCTACTTCACGGCTGGACAGAAGATCTTTGACGTTCTGCGTAATTCCCGTCGGAATACCTCCCCATTTTCGAAACCGTTTCCAGATTTCAACGGAATAGGATGCCGTCTGTTCCTCCCGCAGAAGAAGATGCATCTCATCCATATAATAACGGGTAATTTTCCCGGCAGAACGGTTGGACGTGACACGTCCCCAGACCTGATCCTGAACAATCAGCATGCCAATCTTTTTTAACTGTTTGCCCAGATCTCTGATGTCATAGCACACCAGACGATTATCAATATCCACGTTCGTCCTGTGGTTAAACAGATTCAGTGAACCCGTAACGTAGATTTCCAGAGCCGTTGCTACATGATGCGCCTCTTTTTCATCCTGATTTCTGAGAGCATAATATAAATCCTCCAGCAAAGGCATATTCTCCGGTTCCGGATTTTCAAAATACTTCTGATAGACCTGATGCACACAACGGTCAATAACCGTTTTTTCAATAGGCTGCAGTCCGTCCTTGCCGCCTACAATCAGCTCACACAACGATAATATAAAATCGGCTTTCAGGGCAATCGGGTTGTCTTCTTCCGAATAATTGATGTTGATATCCATGGGATTAATATACTGATTGCTGACAGGACTGATTTTAATAACCTGTCCTTCCAATCTCTGAACCAGCGCCGTATATTCAGCTTCCGGATCTGAAATGATAATGTCATCATCAGTAACCAGAAACGCATTGGCAATTTCTCTTTTTGCCGAAAAGGATTTACCCGAACCAGGCGTCCCAAGAATCAGGCCATTGGGATTCTTCAGACGCTTCCGGTCCACCATGATCAGATTATTGGACAGAGCATTGATTCCATAGTACAATGCCTCTTCCCCATTCTGAAACAGCTCCTGTGTCGTGAACGGTACAAAAATAGCAGTGGAACTGGTTGTCAGTGCTCTTTGAATATCAATCTGGTTATCTGCAAGCGGCAGGCTGCTCATCAGCCCCTGCTCCTGCTGGTAATCCAGCCGTTTCAAACCACAGTTGTGCTTCTGGGCAATACTGGATGCCTGAAAAATATTGTTTTCCAGTTCCTGCTTCGTTTTTCCGGTATTCATGACCAGAAAAGTAACCAGAAACATGCGCTCGTTCTGACTCTGCAGTTCTTTCAGCAGCGCTTTCGCATCTTTGCCATAGGTTGCAAGATCGGATGGAATAATATCCATGTCATATCCGGATCTGACCGCTTTTTTCTGCGCTTCAATCCTGGAGCAATCCAGTTCCGTAATCGTGCGTTTAACCGTTTTAATGGCCTCTGTCTGATCCACGGACCGGATGTGCATGGTGATGATCTGTGTGGAATCCATATCCAGAAGTTCTTTTAAAAGCTGGTCACTCAGATCTGAAGCAGTAATTGCCAGAAATGACATGGCTCCGTGCAGAGACCCCATCTGAAAAGTTCTGCCTCCCGGAAAAGAAAATGAAGTCGGGGCAATAAAGTCTTTTACAGACAGCCCCGACTCCACCAGCCAGTCCCATTCAAACAGAAACTTATCTTTTTCACCCATGTGGAACATATCATGCATGACTCTCAGACGCTGTTTGCCGTCCAGCACCCTGGCAGCCACCCCCAGCCTGCGGAAATTGTTAAGCAGATCCGTCTGCACATGTTCCAGTCTGGGCCTTGCCTGCTTCATGGAATCTGCCTCAATTCCAAACGTTATATACTTTGTTTTGGTCAGTCCGTTATTTCCCTGTGCCAGCTGCTTTTTCAGCATATTGCTGTACTCTGTACGAATGGAATTAAACGAATCTTTCCTGTAAGGAATCTGAACCGCCTGCTCAAAACTGTCTTCATCAGCTGCCATATTCATAAATGACAGTTCAAAATGAATGGAACTGTCAAAAAAATTCAGGAAACCACACCATTCTTCAAAAATGGCCGTTTTATCTTCCTGCTGAGCAAGCTGATAATTGATATCCTGAAACTGAATTGTTTTTGTATAGTAATGTTCCCGGACACGGCATATGCCATCCGGGAACATGCGCTGAAAAGGAATACTCTGCTGTGCGGTCCGCGGGATCCCATCACCTTTTCCATTTCGCTCAATAATACGTTTAATCTGCTTCTGTTCTTTGCTTGAAAGCTTTTCCGGTACCACAGCCGGTATATTTTTCCGTTCTCCGTGTTCTGCAAACAGATTTTTCAGAAAGGTGAACAACCGCATCAACCTCCTTTTCTATCCGCGCCTGTCTCATCAGCAGTTCGTAATAATTATCGGTTCTGTACGGACGAATCTTCGGGCGGATAAATTTTGCTTCTATAAACTGTCTGACAATAACCTCCAGAGGCTGACCGTTTTTCTCATACATGGCAAGAAGAAACATGGGCATCATAACAAGGATCATGCCCAGCGCTGCGAGGCTTACATTTCCTGTTTTCCTCAGGAGGAAAAATACAGGAATTCCTGTCAGAATACCGCAGCTGAAACAGACCAGCTGTCTGGCAGTCAGGTTAAATACTACTTTGCTTTTTACTTTTGAAAAGTCCCTGGGGACACTGATATATGCGGCCATTTTTGACCGACCTCCTTAATTGATTAATCTTCTTTGACAATACCTCATTCTGCATATGAACAGATACAGTTTTCAGATTCCCGATGACAGGAAAACAGATTAATGCGCAGACATTACACCTTTTGCAAGATTCCCTGTTTTAAACAAGGTAAAGCACAGCAGCACAGTGTATCCCACAATTCCCCAGATTGATGCGATAATGTCATCGGAAATTGTAATTGACTGAATCAGCACAGCATATATGCCCACACAGATGATAATCAGAAATCCCTGAAATCCCAGAGCACACAGCGACCTCAGATAATTCTGCCCGATCATACTCTGTTCTCTGTTTGAAAAGGTGGAAAACGGAATCGGAGCCAGACTTGTCATCAGATAGATCTCCACCATTCTTCCATAAACAATGACAAATATAAGCACAGATAAGGCATACATCGTAATTCCAATAACAGTGGACTGCAGATAAACACCAATCAGAGGCCCCAGATCCATGGCCTCCAGTGTATCCTGCATCGCCGCCAGCTGATCTGCATTAACCGCAGTAGAACCACTGATTATACCGGCACTTTCATTTACCACATGCTGCGCAACATCAAAAACCGCCATGACGATGTCGAATGTATTCGTAATCAGCATGACGGCAACAAATGTTTTAAAAATCCATTTAAAAAAGATCCATGTTTCAAAATTTGCAAGATTATTGTGATCAATAATCAACTGTATCAGTTCATAGCAGGCAATGAATGTCAGAATCATACCTGCAATGGGGATAATGACTGATTCGGATACATTTCGAATCATGGCAAAGACGCCCGGCGAAAAATCCGCCGGAGTCGTCCCCACCTGTGTCGCAATATCGCCAACCTGCTGGTTGACTGAATCAAACATCCCCGACAGATTATCCATGATTCCACTGATCAAAATTCCCTTCAGCCAGTCTGCAATCTGATCGAGTATGCTGTTCAAAGACTTCTACCTCCGTCTCTTAGAAAAGGTTGACTAACAAAGGCACCAGAGTGATACCGATCAGAGCAACACCCCCACCGGCCATCAGCTGTTTCATCCCCAATTAGGTGTAAAAACTCTGCTCGATGGCGGGCGGCGGCGTACAAAAAATCTATATGGTGTTGTTAAGAGAACCGTCCCGGCGGGACAGGTCAGGCAGTGACCTGTTCCACCTCCGGGAT
>JAXDZY010000036.1:0-5016 GCA_034086685.1 Lachnospiraceae bacterium | reverse complement strand
AAAGGGAGTTCGAGAGCTTAGAATCCGCTGCGTTTTGCACCCGAGCGAGAGCGGGTCCCGGAAGGAGATATATGGGCTGGAACGGGAACTGGACGAAAAAGGGACTATGGCACTATACCTAAGTTAGTGCGACAGCCCCTTTAAATTCGTCTATATGTTCCCCTTTTGACTAAAACTTGCCCTATACCCGTTCACCCAATACGGGCATTATAATTACTTTCATCATTCTCCAGTCTGGGTTTTATAATCCGATTGCTTTCAGGGCCTGATCCAGATCCCGGATAATATCATCCGGATCTTCCAGTCCCACACTGAAACGGATAAATCCGTTCCGGAATCTTTCCGGATACAGATGAATACGTTCATCATAACTTGGCTGTGGGAAAATAAGGCTCTCATCATGTCCCAGTGAAACAGCGAAGGTCACCACCTTAAGCGCTGCGCAGAAATGTTCCACCGTTTTGTCATCAGCATTCAGTCCGAATGAAATCACTCCCCCATAGCCGTTGTTCATCTGCTTTGCAGCTGTTTCATGACCGGGATGACCTGGAAGCCCGGGATATGATACAAAGGTTACATTCTCCCTTCCTTCCAGCCATTCGGCTATCTTCTGTGCAGATTTGTTGATTCGTTCCATACGAAGAGGAAATGTAACGGATCCGCGGAAAATCTGCCATGCATTAAATGGACTGATCACGGAACCCACATTCACCTGCGCTTCATATCGGATACGATCCATTGTCTCCAGATCATTGGACAATATTGCTCCTCCCTGTGCATCACCATGACCATTGATATACTTTGTGATTGCTTCCACTACAAAATCAGCTCCCAGTTCCAGAGGTTTCTGGTTATAAGGAGAAGCAAAAGTATTATCCACTGACAAAACAGCACCATTCCGGTGTGCAATTTCAGCAATGGCTGCAATATCTGTAATTCCATTTGTGGGATTATCCGGTGTTTCAATATGAACCAGTTTTGTGCCCGGTGTGATTGCTTTCTTCACTGCTTCCAGATCCGTCATATCCACCATAACTGTATCCACTTTAAACTTGCGGTTGAAAAGCTCATGAAACATTCTGTATACTGCCATATAACTAACATTGGGATATACCACCCTGTCCCCTGTTTCCAGAAGGGTCCAGAATAATGCATGCAGTGCCGCAACTCCACTTGCCAGTACAATGGCATCATCCGCACCGTGAAGTGCTGCGATTTTTTCCTCCAGCCAGTGCTGGTTGGGATTCCCATTCCTGGCATACATCAAAAGATCTGTGGAAGAATAATTGACCTGTGACAGATCATCCGGTAATTTAAAACTGTTTGCCATATGAAGCGGACGCCGGACAGCACCTGTTTCCATGTCATACTCTGTTCCCGTATGAATTGCCTGCGTTGTGATATCATAACCCTTATATTTATTCTCTTTCTTTGCCATATTCCTGTCCTCATCTTTCTTTTTCTGTCTATGTATGCCAGATCCTGCACGCATATAACTGCATCCCTGCGCCAATCTTTTCCCATTATTTCAATATGATTAATATGTTACTGTTTCAGACAGGATTTGTCAATCGTTTTTTAAGTCAAAAACCAGTGCTGTCTGGAGCCACTCACAATATAATACAGATTTACGTAAAAAGCTGCTGAATTAACTGTTTTTAACAGTTAACGCAGCAGCCCGTCATTCTTTTATTTCAGTTACTATTTTGCTTTATTTTTTGCTTTTTCATCCCATACAGGAAGATCAATTCCTGCAACATCGGAATTATATGAAGTTCCGTCCGCTTTCTCAAAATGAGCCGTTGCTTTCATAACATGCTTAAAGCCTAAATATAACAGCGGGATGTTGCAGTAAGCAATCAGAATATTGGCAAAGTCAGACAGATCCCAGAGAGAACCCAGATCCATGCCGGCAATGTTGGTGAGTACGCCGAAGGATATAACCACCAGACAAAGAATACGGATTACAAGAATAAAGGTTTTGTTTGTGGAAATACGGTTTGCACAGATTTCTGTAAAGGACATGAAGCCCAGAAGACAGGTGAATGCAAACAAACCAAAACATAAGGAAATCAGCAGAGAAACAATGGTATTAAAGATACCGCCGTTAGTCAGAATTGCTGCGGATGCAACGTATTTGGGAAGTTTGCCCAGTTCCATCCAGGCTGCACCGCCATCGCCCTGCCATGCATGTGCCATAACAACAACAAAACCGGTCAGTGTACAGATTACGATGGTATCCAGGAAAACACCGATGGCCTGCACGCAGCCCTGATCACAGGGGTGTGCTGCATCAGAAGCAGCTGCGGGCATGGTAATAGTACCCTGACCTGCTTCGTTGGACATCAGGCCACGTTTTACGCCCTGTACAAGTGCAATACCAAAAGTACCGCCGAAAACAGCTTCCGGTTTGAATGCTTCGGTAAATACTGCATAGAAGAACCAGGGAATCCGTGTAAAGTTGGTGACGATCAGAATAAGTACTGTAAACACATAGATTACCGCCATGATGGGAACCAGAACATCGGTAACCTTTGTGATTTTTCTAATCCCGCCGAAGGAAACCGCAATTACAATCACAATCAGAACCAGGAAAGAAATCCAGTACAGAGCGGAATTTGTAGGAATCGTCTGTCCCGTAATGGTTTCCGCAATCTGGCCCACGGAAGAAATTGAATTAAAGCCCTGTGCCGGGAAGCACAGAAGTGCATAGATAATGTACATCAAAGACAGAAAAACACCGGCAATGGCGGATCCCTTCAGAAGCTTCCGTCCATAGAATGAAAGGCCACCTATGTATTCGCTTCCCTTTTTTTCTTTGAAAATCTGAGACAGCGTGGATTCGGTGTAAGCTGTAGCCATGCCGAAGAATGCGGAAATCCACATCCAGAACAATGCACCCGGACCTCCAACTGAAATCGCACCGGTTACCCCCAGCATATTGCCCGGTCCGACACGCATGGCTGTGGACAGGAAGAAGGAAGCCAGCGGTGAAATACCTGTTTTCGCTTTCGCAGTCTTCAAAACATGAAGACCGTGACGGAATTTACGTACCTGAATAAACCTCAGCCGAATGGTGAAATAGATACCGGAACCAATCAGTAAAATGATTGCCAGTGAAAAGTTCCCGAGAATCGGGATGGATGCATACCAGTCAAAGTTTGTGGGAAAATCCCAGAACAGATCTGAAATGACCTGAATTTTTCCGCACACACCGTTGATGGCGTCAAATAGTGCTTGCATGATAATACCCTCCTTTTGTTTTTGCAGAATATGAAACAGATTCATATATCAGCGTACTCATCAAACTGATGATAGATATATTTATTTTACCACAATATTTTTAAAATGAAATATTCCGATAAGAGTTTTGGTTTGTAAAAAAAGGATATACGAAAAGCATTGAACTGTTGCAGTAATTTCCTGTCCGGGATTTTCTCCTTTTCCGTATCATGATGATGTAAGCTTTTTCATACCAGATTAACCGGATTTCCATCCAGATAAGCTTTGATATTCCCACATACAATATCTGCTCTTTTATACATGGCCTGACAGCACTTTTTTTCCTCTCTTTTATATGTCATAAATTTATTACTGTGCTGACGCACTTGGTGCCGCACAATTTTTCACTGATTTCATCCGGCTGATGAGTGCCTGCATATAATGTAAACCTGCTGCCGAAGCGGTTTCGCTCGCCGTTTTCGTCAACAGCGGTACCGGGATACCATGCGTGGATAAGTGCATCCGGCTCACATTCGGTATTCACCGAACTTCCTGCAGCACACACAACGACAACCGGCTTGCCCGTCTGCATTATCTTGTCTATCAGGATACGCTGACATTCGGGCAGACGTATATCATTCTTATCTCCTGAAGAAAACTCGTTGCCCGTATCGCCCTCTTCACCCTCAATGGTGGAGTCGAGTCCAACGCAAAGTACAACAAGATCGGCACAGTCCGCAGCAGCGAGTGCCTCAGCATATCTGTCACCCGATTGCGCCAGAGCAGAAACCCTGTCTTTATAAAGGTGACAACCCTCGGCATAAATAACCCTGCCCCCAAAGCGTTCTCTGATACCGTCAAGAAATGTAACATACTTATCCGCAGTACCGTTATAGTTGCCCTCCAGCGTAGTTCTGCTGTCGCTGTTTGGACCGATGACCGCAATTGTCTGCAGTCGGCTTTCATCAAGCGGAAGTATACCGTTATTTTTCAGCAAAACCATGGATTTTTCTGCACATTTCAGCGAAACCGCCTTGTGCTCCCTGCACGCTACAACGGTATAAGGTATATCATCATATTCTGTTTTATCATCGAACATACCAAGCCTTATCCTTGTTCTCATAAGGTGTATGCAGGCGTTTCGTATATGCTCCTCGCTGATAAGTCCCTTGTCAAGTGCGGCAAGAAGATACACATAAGTGCAGCCGCAGTTTACATCGCATCCCGATTTTATGGCAAGAGCCGCAGATTCAACCGGATTCGTTGTAAGACCATGATTCTCATGGAAATCGCGTATTGCCCAGCAATCGGACACAAAGTATCCCTCAAAGCCCCACTCGTTCAGCTTGGACATAAGAAAACTGCTCGCGCAGGCAGCTTCGCCGTTTACACAGTTATATGCGCCCATTACGCCTTCAACGTGAGTTTCTCTGACGAGTGCTTCAAATGCAGGAAGATAGGTTTCTTCAATATCCTTTTGGGAAACTTCGGCATTAAACTCGTGCCGCACTGCTTCGGGACCGCTGTGTACAGCATAATGCTTAACACAAGCGGCAGCTTTCATTGTTTTCCCTTCACCTTTTCTATTTCTATTATATAGCACCCCACCATAAAAAGAAAGTCACAACCGGCGAAGAAATCTCAACTTCTTTCATTGTTACTGTTCAGTGATCTGAAATTGTGAGCATTCTAACGAGACCGATAAGACCAGCATTTATGCTGCGATATCGGTCTCGTTGTTTTTTTCTTCAGATGTATGATCGCCCTGTGAAGCATCTTCATCAATACTTTTTA
>JAXDZY010000031.1:0-31054 GCA_034086685.1 Lachnospiraceae bacterium | reverse complement strand
ATTTGTTTCCATTGGTTCCTCCAGATTATTTTTCTGGATTCCATTGTACAGGATTATTTTGGATATGTCACCGTTTTCCTGTATACAATCTATCATACTTATCTTTTTTTGAACATCCCTAAAAACGTGCGTTTACCGTGTGAGAAAAATAAAAAACTCTGTCGCCAACCAATCGACAGAGTTTTTTATTAAGGAAATAATATGAAGGCTTTATCAGAAAATATTCGCGATATTTCTGATGCTGATAATATTATATCGTTATTTGCATTCATAAGCAAATATAAATATATGAATAAAGAGTATAATTAAAAATCAATAAGGGATATGGAAGGGGAATGGACACAGACATTTTATGGGAAAACGATTCATATAATATCACATATTACAACAAAAGGATTACATATTTTATGTTGAATCATATCTGGGCGGCGATGCTGATTGTCGGCTTTGTATATGGACTCTTGACTGGAAATCTGCAGACTGTGACGGATTCCATGCTGGGGGCGGCAGCAGATGCGGTGGATCTGAGTATTACACTTCTGGGAGTAGTTGCTTTCTGGTGCGGTATCATGGAGATTGCTCAGGAGGCAGGTTTAATTGAAGCTTTGAGCCGTAAAATGTGGCCGTTTCTCCATTTCCTTTTTCCGCGTATTCCCAGAGAACATCAGGCATTGAAATGCATATCGGTTAATTTTATCGCCAATATTCTCGGCCTGGGATGGGCGGCCACGCCGGCAGGACTGGAGGCCATGGAAAAACTGGCAGAATTACAGCAGAAACAGATAAATGAGAAGCGGGTGGCCAGCAATGAAATGTGTGTGTTTCTGCTGATCAATATTTCTTCTCTCCAGTTAATTCCGATTAATATAATAGCATACAGGAGTCAATATGGAAGTTCCAATCCGACAGCCATTGTTGGTCCTGCAATTATGGTCACAACAGTAAGTACAATTGTGGCTGTGATATTCTGCAGGATAATGGATAGGATGCACAGGGGATAACTTTTCGATTTTCTCAAGTTATTTAATAATCCAGAAAGTTCAGGTTAAGAGTTTTAAGGTTGTTTTATAAAAGCTTTAAATTTATTGTTCCTGTGCAGAATATCTGATATATTGTTCAGGAAATAAACGTTATTATATAAAAACCGGTTTGATGAAACAGGTTGTAAAAAGAGGCGGAAAATTATTGTGAAGTTAATAAGTATCATAATTCCCTGCTTTAATGAAGAGGAAGTATTACCGCTGTACTATGAAGAAATGTGTCGTACAATGGATGAGATGAAGGATGCGGTTTTTGAGTTGATTTTTGTAGATGACGGCTCAAAGGATGGTACTTTAAATTTACTGAAATCGTTTCACGTGAAAGATAGGCGGTGCAGGTATCTGTCTTTCAGTCGGAATTTTGGTAAGGAAGCAGCTATTTATGCCGGGCTTCAGCATGCGAAAGGTGATTATGTAGGTTTAATGGATGCTGATCTGCAGGATCCGCCCTTCATGTTGAAGGAAATGTACGATATTCTGGAACATGAGCCGTATGACTGTGTGGGAACAAGAAGGATGGATCGAAAAGGAGAACCGGTAATCCGTTCATTTTTTTCAGATTGTTTCTATAGAGTCATAAACAGGATATCTGATGTGGAGATCGTGAGAGGAGCAAGAGATTACCGGCTTATGAGCAGGAAAATGACAGATGCGGTACTGAAGATGAGTGAGTATAATCGATTTTCAAAAGGGATATTCGGATGGGTCGGTTTTTCTACAAAATGGCTGGAGTATCATAATACAGAAAGAGTTGCCGGAAAAACAAAATGGTCATTTTTTAAATTACTGAAATACTCAATTCAGGGAATTACCTGTTTTTCTGTAACACCTCTGTACCTGGCGTCCGCAATCGGGGCATTATTCTGCATGATTTCTTTTACAGTAATTCTGTTTATTGTGGTACGCACCTTTGTGTGGGGAGATTCAACACCCGGCTGGCCTTCTCTGGCCTGCATCATTCTGATGGTGAGCGGTATTCAGCTGCTCTGTCTGGGAATTATCGGACAGTATTTATCCAAAACCTATATGGAAACCAAGAGCAGGCCGTTGTATTTACTGAAAGAAGAGGGGATGGATGGAAATGAAGAGACATAATCTTAACCTGGATAGATTTTTTTTGTTTATGGCTGCCGTGGCAATGGCAGCTGTTTTTTTGCTGGTACGGAAAGCAGAGCTTTTCGGGTCCGGTGTGGACTGGATTTCGCAGCACAGTGTTTTACCGGATTATTTCCGCCAATTATTTTATAAAACAGGAGAAATATATCCGGATTTTTCGATGCAACTGGGAGGCGGGCAGAATATTTTCAATTTTGCATACTACGGACTTTTAAATCCCTGCATCATGTTGTCATGGCTGTTTCCGCGGATTCCCATGGATCTATGGATAATGGGGCTTTCTCTGATATCATTTATCGCTTCGGTTCTGTTATTCCATTACTGGCTGGTAAGCAGAAAACTGGAGAGAACAATCTGTTTTTTTTCAGGTCTGATGTTTATGCTTGCGGCTCCTTTGTTTTATCATTCCTGCGTGCAGGTTATGTTTGTAAACTATATGCCGTTTTTGTGTATGGGATTGATCGGTACAGACCGGTATTTTGAAAAAAGAAAGGCCGGGCTGGTGTGCATCAGCATTTTACTGATGATTCTGACCAGTTTTTATTTCAGTATTGGGAGCATAGTGTGCCTTTGTCTGTATGCACTGTATTGCTATTTAAAAATCAGCCGGGAAAATGAAGTAAACATTACAGTCGGGTCAATTACAGGAGCGGCTTTGAAATACATGAGTATTATTTTTACAGCCGTTTTTCTCAGCTGTTTCTATCTGGTTCCTACGGCAGCAGCTTTGTTGGGGGGCAGAGGCACAGATGATCAGAAACCGGTTGTCGATCTGCTTTCTCTTTTTTTACCGCTTGGAAAACCAGGAAGAATCCTGTATGGAAAGTATGGGATGGGGCTGAGCTGTATAGCAATCATTGCTGTGCTGGCCGGTATGTTTCGAAAGAAAATTGAAGAAAGGGTTTTAAGCATCGGTCTGTTTTTCATAACTGCTTTCCCAATATGCTCCTATGCACTGAATGGATTTCTGTATGATCGGGAAAAGTCATTAATTCCTTTTATCCCGCTTATGTGCTTTCAGGTGGGATTGTGGATGGCTTCCATGAAAACAGGCAGGAAAGGAATTCTGCCGGCATTTTTTCTTCTGATACTGTATTTTGCGGTTACTTTGAAAATTAACAGAGATAATTATTTATACATTCTGGATCTTCTTTTGCTGATGGGGGCTGTTTTACTGTACTATAAATGGAAGCCGGATGTGAGAATGATTATGATTCCGTCCATCTGTATTATGATTATTGCTGCCGGAGTCAGCTGGAAGAATTCGGATGCGGGTCTGAACTGGTCGGATCTGGAGCTGGATAAACGGAAAGAAATTGCGCAGATAATTGATAAAACTGTTCAGGAAGATGATTCGCTTTATCGTATGGAATACTACGGAAAAAATAGTGATAATTTTAAAAATATGAACCGTATTTTTCATATTGATCAGAATATTACTTCGTTGTATTCATCTGCTTTTAATACCTGTTACAGCAATTTCCGTAATGAGATTTTTGATGTGGAAAAAGGTTATCGAAATACGCTGATGGAAAATCCTTCTGAAAATGTGATTTTCCGAAAACTGATGGGAGTAAAGTATGTGATATCTGAGGAAAAACCGGTGGGATATGAAGAAGCGGGTATAAATACAGATGAAAGTTCAGAGGGGCTGAATCTGTATAAAGATGAAAATGCGCTTCCTCTGGTATATGGTATTTCAGAATTAATAAGCTCACAGACGTATGAACAGCTGGAGTTTCCGTACAGCCAGCTGGTGTTTCTTCAGTATGCTGTGGCAGGGGAAAATGAGGAGTCTGTGTCTGCTGTAAATCCGGAAGATACATTGGTGGAGTCTGTCAGAAAACTTGATTTTACAGATCAGATCGAAGGCAGCCCTCAGGGAGAAATCCGTGTGGAGCTGCCGGAATCCGATAAGGAACAGATTCTTTTTGTAAGGTTTCACGTGAAAAACCGAAAGAATAAAGATGTTTTGATTAAAGTCGGTACAGCTTCCAATAATCTCTGCTCGAAGAATCATATTTATTATAATGGAAATACGGTATTTACCTATGCTGTGGGAATCAACGCAGGACAGAAGGATGTGGTTTTTGACTTCGGAGAGGGTGATTATACAGTCACCGATTCCCAGATATATCTGGCACCTCTTTATACAGGAAAAGCTGACAGGCAGAGCTTCGACAGCAGTAATGAATCGGATTCTAAAAGTTGTAGAAAAACAAGCCAGGTACTTTCAGGCAGTATTCATATGAAAAAGGATGGATATCTGATTACCTCCATTCCACATGATGAAAATTTTATAATACTGGTGGATGGTGAAAAATGTGATGCAGAGGTGGTCAATGAAGGATTTACCGGGGTAAAGCTGGAAAAGGGACGGCATGAAATTGTAATTTATTATGCAGCACCGGGCAAGAAGGCCGGGGTGATATTGACGGTATGCGGAATCTTCATTGCAGGAGGTTACCTGGTTCGCAGGAGGATGAGAAAATAGGTCCGATTTTTCATAGAAACCGGTGTTCCCGGGATGTTAAAATAATAATTACAGATAATACGGAAAGTGATGCCGGGAGATATACCCGGCGCATTTTATCCATGTGACTGGAGGGATCACATTTTTATGAAAAATTATGTAATTACAATTGCCCGGGGATTTGGCAGCGGCGGAAAAATGATCGGAAATATGCTGTCGCAGGAACTGGGGATTCCCTGCTATGAAAGGCAGATTTTGAAAATGGCATCGGAATACAGTGGAATTAATGAGAATTTATTTGCAGAGGTGGACGAAAAACTGCGTGGCTCTTATATTGCCAAAAAGCTTTCAGGTTTTCCCAATACCAATTCCATTGCGGAGCCTGCCCAGAAGGAGTTTGTATCGGATGTGAATCTGTACAATATACAGGCACAGATTATCCGCAATCTGGCAAAAACGGAATCATGTATCATTATCGGAAAATGTGCCGATCGTATTCTGAGAAATTACAGTAATACTATCAGTGTTTATGTGGAGGCTCCCAGAGAGTATTGCGTCAAAAGTATTATGGAACGTTTGGGAGTGGAAGAAGATGAAGCCAATGGCATGATTTATCGTACAGATAAATACCGTGCAGAATATTATAAGTATTATTCCGGAGGACAGGACTGGACCAATCCCACCAATTATGATCTGGTATTGAATACGGCGCGTATGGGGCGTGAAAACTGTGTCAAGATTATTAAAGAATATGTGAAACTGAAGACAGGAGAACTGTAAAATTTCAGTTGCACCTTTTATAAAAATCTGGTATTATGCTTTTTAAGGTACATTCAAAGACGAGTGGCGCGTCGTTGAATGTGCCTTTTTTATTGTTCAGAGCCAGGAAAAAGAAAGGTGGGGGATATTATGAAAAATTATGTTATTACGATTGCCAGAGGATTCGGAAGCGGAGGAAAAACCATTGGTAATATGTTATCAAAAGAACTCGGAATACCCTGTTATGAGAGGCAGATCCTGAAGATGGCATCAGAGTACAGCGGAATCAGCGAGAATCTGTTTGTGGAAGTGGATGAAAAGCTGAGAGGGTCTTATGTGGCAAAACGTCTGTCCGGTATTCCGGGAACCAATACTATTGCGAAACCCACGGAGAAAGAGTTCGTTTCAGATCTGAATCTGTTTAATATCCAGGCGGAGATTATCAGAAATCTGGCAAAAACGGAATCCTGCATTATCATCGGAAAATGCGCCAATAACATTCTGAGAAGATATGACAATGTGATCAGTGTCTATATTGAGGCACCGCGGGCATACTGTGTGCAGAGTATCATGAACCGCCTGGGCGTGGAGGAAGATGAGGCAAACCGTATGATCTATCATACAGATAAATATCGTGCCGAATACTATAAATATTACTCCGGCGGTGAGGATTGGACTAATCCCACCAATTATGATCTGGTGCTGAATACAGCCCGGGTAAGTAAGGAAAATTGTGTAAAACTTATTAAAGACTACACAGAGATGCGTCTTTCCGGGAGAGATATCTGATTCGTTTATCAGACTTTAAATCAGATTTCAAACAATTGAAAATGCAGCTGTCCGGTGTCCGCCCCTCCGGCAGCTGCAAATAAGATATTTACGGGAGGTAAAAAATGCATTTAAATCCTAAAGAACAGGAGAAACTGATGCTTCATATGGCCGGCATGCTGGCAAAGGAGCGTAAAGAGAGAGGCCTGAAACTGAATTATGTGGAATCAGTTGCCTACATCAGTTCCGAGCTTCTGGAAATGGCCAGAGATGGAAAGGAAGTTGTGGAATTGATGCAGCTGGGCAGCCGGATTCTTAAAAAAGATGATGTTATGGAAGGCGTCAGTGATATGGTAACAGAAGTGCAGGTGGAAGCAACCTTTCCTGATGGAACAAAGCTGGTAACGGTACATAATCCCATCCGGTAGAGGTGTGGTGAAAAATGTAATTCAAGCAGGAAAGTTAAAATGTTTCACGTGAAACATTCAGATACCTGTGTGAAACAGTGGTTAATTTGACAGGAGGTGTTTGGACATGAAGATTGGAGAAATTATGCCGGCTGACAGAGATATTATATTGAATGAAGGCCGGAAAACTGTTTCTGTAACAGTTGCAAATGCAGGAGACCGCCCTGTGCAGGTGGGATCTCATTATCATTTTTTCGAAGTAAATAAATTGTTGAAATTTGACAGAAAGAAGACATATGGATATCGGCTGGATATTCCGTCAGGTACTTCTGTTCGTTTTGAGCCGGGTATGGAAAAAACTGTGACTCTGGTGGAATTTGGAGGGAGAAAGCGGATTTTTGGTTTGAATGATCTGACCTGTGGACAGACAGGAGAGGCTTCTTTGCAGGCTTCTCTGGAAAGAGCAGGAAAAAAAGGAATGCTGGAGGCGGAATAAATGAGTTATACGATTTCAGGTAGGAAGTATGCCATGATGTATGGTCCCACAACAGGAGACAGGGTCAGACTGGCGGATACAAATCTGATTGTTGAAGTGGAAAAGGATTTTACAACATATGGAGAAGAAGCCAAGTTTGGCGGCGGCAAGACACTGCGGGATGGAATGGGGCAGAACGTGAAAGCAGGCAGAGATGAAGGAGTGCTTGATCTGGTAATCACCAACTGCCTGGTACTTGATTATACCGGTATATATAAAGCTGATATCGGTATAAAAGATGGCAGAATTGCCGGTATCGGAAAGGCCGGAAATCCGGATAATATGGATGGAGTGACACCTGGCATGACAGTTGGAGCAGCTACAGAGGCACTTGCCGGGGAAAACATGATTTTGACAGCAGGAGGAATCGATACCCATATACATTTTATTTCTCCCCAGCAGATTGACTGTGCACTGTATTCCGGTGTAACTACCATGATTGGAGGCGGGACGGGACCTGCTGACGGCACCAATGCTACAACCTGTACGCCGGGAGCATGGAATCTTGGAATGATGCTGAAAGCGGCAGATGAATATCCTGTGAATCTGGGCTTTCTGGGAAAGGGAAACTGCTCGGATGAACGTCCTCTGCGTGAACAGGTGGAGGCAGGTGCCATGGGACTGAAAATTCATGAAGACTGGGGTGCAACTCCGGCCGTAATCCACCACTGTCTCAATGTGGCGGATGAATATGATGTGCAGGTGGCAATCCATACCGATACGCTGAATGAAGGCGGCTGTGTGGAGGATACCATCAATGCCATTGCCGGAAGAACGATACATACTTATCATACAGAGGGTGCAGGCGGAGGGCATGCACCGGATATTATCCGTGCGGCATCATTTTCCAATGTGCTGCCTTCGTCCACCAATCCGACCATGCCTTTTACGGTAAATACCATTGATGAACATCTGGACATGCTGATGGTCTGCCATCATCTGGATAATAAGATACCGGAAGATGTGGCATTTGCGGATTCAAGAATTCGTCCCGAAACGATTGCTGCAGAAGATGTACTTCATGATCTGGGTGTGTTCAGTATGATGAGTTCCGATTCACAGGCTATGGGACGTGTGGGTGAAGTTATTACCCGTACATGGCAGACTGCACATAAGATGAAAGAAGAACGGGGACCTTTACCAGAAGATGAAGGAAAAGGAAATGATAATTTCCGCGTAAAACGTTATATTTCCAAATATACTATTAATCCGGCCGTTACCCATGGTGTGGCCGATTACGTGGGTTCTGTGGAAGTCGGCAAGATGGCCGATCTGGTGCTGTGGAATCCTGCATTTTTTGGTGTGAAACCTGATATTATTATTAAAGGCGGTATGATTATTGCTGCCAGAATGGGAGATGCCAATGCTTCCATTCCCACAACACAGCCTGTACTTTATCAGCCTATGTTTGCAGCTCATGGCGGTGCAAAATATGCGGCATGTGCCACATTTGTATCCATGGCAGCGTACAGAAACGGAATCAAAGAAAAACTTGGACTTCAGAAACAGGTACTTCCAGTGTCAAAATGCCGGAATATCGGTAAATGTGATATGAGGTATAATCATGAAACACCTGACATTAAAGTTGATCCGGAAACGTATGAGGTTACAGCAGATGGAGTTCATCTGACCTCCGGACCGGCCAAAAAACTGCCGCTGACACAGATGTATAATCTGTTCTGAACAGGCTCCGAAAACGGAAAAGTGTGATTACAGAAGAAGGAGTTATGTTTCACGTGAAACATAACTCCTTCTTCTGTATATTCCTGATTTATTTGCTAACTGGTATACACTCGATCCGGCATTCTGTTCTTCAGAATGCGCAGCATATTGTCGTCAAGATCCATCAGTATCTTGATTTTTTGCTTTTCTTCTCTGGCAATAACGGTAAAATAAGGGATAGAATCGTCATAAGAAGTGTAATCATATTTTTTCAGTCGCTCGGTTCCGCCTTTGATCCGATAGCGTGCAACCGCATCATGTGCGTGGGGAGCGATTACCTCAATATCAACAAACGGAATCTGATGCGCACAGGAGCGCCTTGCTCCGCCTTTTATTACATCAATCTGCAGGATATCGTCTGCCGCTGTATATTCATATTCTCTGTCAACATTCATGGAGTAGAAATAGTAAAGTCCTGCCAGCAAAAAGCACGGGAGCAGAAAACCGGTGGTAATCATAATCCCCAGCAGAAAGCATATTACTGCGAGAACAACGATCAGTATCCTGATAAATCCGCTGAAACGCTTTTTACGCCTTTTCACATGGGTCATAACTTCGTAAGACATTTTTATCAATCCTTTCAGGTGGAATTTTTAATCATCTTATCTCATTATGAGAAAATATGCAATAGCGAAAGAAAAACTGTTTTTATGGACAGTCAGTCTTTAAAATATTATAATATTTTTATCGATATGTCTCGTCACTGATATGTTACCCGTACGCTGTGTCCTGGTGAGATCGGCAGTCTGTGCCGGCTGCATTATTATTATGTCAGGAGAATTTATGAAAGAAAAAGTTAAAGAAAAAATTGAATTTCGCTATTACGAAACACCTCAGGGGTTTCCTTTAATTGCACTGATGGGAGATAAATGGGTGGTTCCTTATGGAAGCGATCCCATGCATTTTCATAATTATCTTGAAATAGGAGTCTGCCGTTATGGCGAAGGTACTATGTATCTGGGGAATAGTAAAGTACCATATTGTGAAGGAACCATAACCGTCATACCGAAAAATTTTCCACATCATACCTGTGGAGTAAACAGTGATCCGCAGAAGTGGGAATATCTATTTGCAGATACAGATAGTTTTTTAAAGGAAATTTATGCTGAAAACCCTCATTTTGCAATTAATTTATTAAAACGTCTGCACAGCAGGATGTTTTTGGTAAATGGACAGGAATATCCGGAGCTTGCTTCTGTTCTTAATCTGATTTTTGAGGAAATGGAAAATGAAAATGAGTTTTATAAAGAAACAGTTAAAAGTTTACTGCATGCAGCTTTGTTGAAAATCATTGAATTAAATAAGCAGGAAAAGGTACCGGAGAAATTTGAATTGCAGAATATGAATTTTGGAAGTATTGCAGAGGCTCTGCGCTATATCGAGCAGAATTTTGCAGAAGAAATCCGCATTGGTGAACTGGCCAGGATCTGTAATCTGAGCGAAACGCATTTTCGCAGAATTTTTGATGAATATATGAATGTTTCACCGGTTGAATATATAAATCTTGTAAGAATTGAAAAAGCGTGTGAACTGATGGGAAAAAGTGATGAAAGAATTCAGGATATAGGTGCAAAGGTGGGTTTTCCTGTTAATACCACTTTTTCAAGAAATTTTAAAAATGTAACAGGTATGTCACCATTGCAGTGGAAAAAGAAGCTGAAAGAGGATAAAAATCTGCTGCTGGATTGTAAGGTACCTGTTCTCAAAGGGTGGTAGGAAACACAGATGAAATGGAGGTGCGCCATGAAAAAGAAGCAGACGACTACTCTTGAAATGCGCTATTATAATATTCCGAAAGATGAATATGTACTTGCACTGTATGGTGAGAGCTGGACAAGAAATTATGAGTATATCATGCATATACATAATCTGATGGAGATCGGGATGTGCATACGCGGGAGTGGATCCATGTGGCTGGGTGAGGAATGCATTCGATATGCCCCGGGAATGATTACCATCATACCTGAGAATTTTTCTCATACAACAGACAGTGATGATGAATTCAGTTCAAGCTGGGAGTATCTGTATCTGGATATAGGTAAAATTCTGTATGCTTTTTATCCTAAAGATGAGTTTTTCAGAAATGATCTGGAGGAGACCATCAACAGGCGGGCATGGTGTGTGACTGAAGACAAATATCCGGAACTGGCTTCTTTACTGGCTCTTCTGATGAGTGAAGTCAGGCAGAAAGATGTGATGTACCGGGAGTGCCAGAAAGGACTATGTCAGAATCTGCTGTTTCATATTGTCAGGATGAATCAGGAATCAGATGATGAGGAAAAGAGTCCGGTGGCAGGAAAACATGACATGGAACATATTCAGCCGGCTGTTGATTTTATTCATGAATACTACAGCCGTGAAATAAAAATATCAGAACTGGCTGATGCCTGTCATATGAGTGAGTCTCATTTTCGCAGAAAATTTGAAGAATGTACCAGGATGACGCCGGGAGAATATCTGAATGCCTATCGTATCAAAAAGGCCTGTGATATGATCCGGGGGAATAAAGGCAGTATGGCCGAGATAGCAGAAATGACCGGATTTTTGTCAATTTCGACTTTCAATCGCAATTTTAAAAATATTTTCGGTGTATCTCCCAACCAGTGGAAGAAAAATTCCGATTATTACCGGAAAAAATTGAATAAAATTAACGTTCTGGTCAAGAAAGGATGGTAAAAAACAGATAAAAAATTAACAATTGAAATCCTCTTTTACTCACTAATCAACAAAAAAAGTCGAATTTGCATAATTGTGGCATGAATATAAAAACAATTGTGCTGCGAGTGATGGTATTATTGTACACAACAGGGAAGAGAGTGCACTGAGAAAGTGTACAACTTGTATAAAACATTTTTAAAGGAGGAAAAGAAATGAAAAGAAAACTCTTATCACTGTTACTTGCCGGCACAATGGTATTTTCTCTGGCAGCATGCGGAAACAGCAGTTCCGGTTCAGATGGGACTCAGGCTGCAGCTAACGGAGGCGGAAGCGGTTCTGACTCTGATGAACTGACTGTCTGGACATGGGACCCCAATTTCAACATTAAGGCTATGGAAACAGCCGGTGAGATGGCCGGTATCAAGGTCAAAGTTGTTGAAACATCTTCTACTGACTGCGAAACAAAGCTGACAACAGCAGCTACATCCGGTCAGTGGGATACTCTTCCTGATATCGTTCTGATGCAGGATAACAGCTTCCAGAAATTCCTGGAATCCTACCCTGATGCTTTTACAGACGTATCTGACTGCGGTATTGACTGGTCACAGTTTGGCGAAATGAAACAGGCTTATTCCATGAAAGATGGAAAACATTATGGTGTACCTTTCGACAACGGTGCTGTTATTGCCTGCTGGAGAACCGATATTCTGGAACAGGCAGGATATACGGTTGCAGATCTGACTGATATCACATGGAAGAAACTGATCGAGATTGGTGAAGATGTTTACAATAAGACCGGTAAATATATGTTATCCGGACAGGCAGATTCCCCTGATACCATCCTGATGATGCTGCAGTCCTGCGGTGCTGCATTATTTGATGAAGAAGGCAATGCTTATATTGACGGAAACCCTGCTTTGGATGCAATCGTTGATATTTACGTGGAGATGGTTCAGAAGAATGTATATCTGGAAGTTAACTCATGGGATGATTACATTGGTACAATCACAAAGAGTACAGTTGCAGGTACCATTAACGGCAACTGGATTACAGCTTCCATTATGGGAACTGAAGACCAGAAGGGATTATGGGAAATCACCAATATGCCTTCTGTCGATGGTGTGGAAGGTGCTGCTCATTACTCCAACAACGGTGGTTCTTCCTGGTATATCACTAAAAACTGCAAGAATGTAGAGCTGGCTGAGAAACTGCTGGCAGATACTTTCGGTTCCAGTACAGATTTTTATGATGCAATTCTTCCTGCAACAGGCGCTATTTCATGCTACGCACCTGCTGCTGAAACAGATGCATATAAAGAGCCTCAGGCATTCTGGAATGACCAGCCTATTTTCGCAACTATCGTTGAATATTCACTTCAGACTCCTGACAACTTCAAGAGCCCTTATCACTATGAGGGACGTTCTGCAATAGGAACAGCAGTTCAGGCTATTATGGGAGGAACTGATAAAGCCAGCGCATTGAAGAGCGCTCAGCAGGAGCTGGAATTCAATATGCAGTAAAAAATGTGACTGATGATGGGGAGCTGATCATTCAGTTCCCTGTTTTTGAGCCAATTTGCCTCTGAAAAGCAGTTCGGAGAGCAAATCAGAGTGGACAAAAGGGGATGTATAATATGAAAACGAAAAAACGCGGAATGACGCTTCAGCAAAAGCAGAATGTATCAGGCTGGATATTTCTGACGCCGGCTACGCTTCTGATTGCAGTCATGAGCTTCTGGCCCATGATCAAAGCGTTTGTCCTTTCATTACAGACCGGTACAGGTACCATGAAATTTGCAGAGCCGGTCACAATGAACTATCAACGTATTCTCCAGGATAATGTATTCCAGACCTCAGTTAAAAATACATTTCTGTATCTGATTATTCAGGTACCGATTATGCTGGTTCTGGCAATTTTACTGGCACAGCTGCTGAACAATAAGGATCTGAAATTCAAAGGAATTTTCCGTACCTGTGTATTTCTTCCCTGTGCAACGGCACTGGTATCCTATGCATTGATTTTCCGTTCCCTGTTTGCAGTAGATGGTCTGATCAACAGTATTCTGATCCATCTGGGAATTCTTGAAAACGGCTACAATTTCCTTGGTAATGCAACCAGCGCACGAGTGGTTATCATTATCGCCCTGATCTGGAGATGGACCGGCTACAACATGGTATTCTATCTGTCAGGTCTGCAGAATATTGAATATTCCGTATATGAAGCGGCAAAGATCGACGGTGCCAACGGATGGAAAACGTTCTGGAAGATTACAGTTCCGCTGTTAAAACCTACTATCGTAATGACATTTATCATGTCGATCAATGGTACATTACAGCTGTTTGATGAATCTGTAAACCTGACAAACGGCGGCCCTGCCAATGCAACGATTACAATGTCACATTACATTTACAATACCTGTTTTGTAAATAAACCCAATTTCGGTTATGCATCGGCCATGGCATTTATTGTATTTATCATGGTTGCAGTTCTGGCAGCTATCAATATGAAAGTAGGTGATACACGTGACTAAGAAAAAGAATAAATCCATGATTCAGAGAAGACTGATTCCCACCTATATCTTTCTGGCGATTGTATCTTTTATTTCTGTATTTCCGCTTTACTGGATGTTATCAGCGGCTACCAACAAGAGTTCGGATGTATCACAGGGCCGGATTATTCCAGGTACCTACCTGATGGAAAATTTCAGGAATCTGGTCAGCCAGCAGGATCTGTGGCGTTCCATGTGGAACTCTTTTAAATATGCATTTTTACTGACAATTGTATGTCTGGCAGTTTGTTCTCTGGCAGGCTATGGTTTCGAAATATATCATGATAAGGCAAAGGACAGAGTGTTCTCCATCCTTCTGCTGGCCATGATGATTCCCGGGGTTGCAACTATGGTTCCTTTGTTCCAGATGACATCAAAGCTTGGCCTGCTTAATACTTCTCTGGGTTTCCTTCTTCCCAGCATTGCAACCCCGTTTATGATTATGATGTTCCGGCAGAATGCAAGGGCCTTTCCGGTTGATATTATCGAGGCGGCACGTATTGATGGTCTGACGGAATTTCAGATCTTTTACCGTATGTTCCTGCCCACCATGAAATCAACGTATGCAGCAGCTGCTGTTATTACATTCATGAATGCATGGAATGCATATCTGTGGCCGAAAGTAATCATGAGCGACAACAGAGCAGCAACCATGCCCATGCTGATTTCCAACCTGACAGCCGGCTATGTAACCGATTACGGTATGCTGATGCTGGGTGTAGCATTCTGTTCGCTGCCTACGATGATCGTATTCTTCGTATTGCAAAAACAGTTCACGGAAGGTATTACAGGTGCTGTAAAATAATATAAGCTGTTTCGAATCGGACAGGATATAAAATTATCAATAAGGGCGGATATTTTTTAATATCCGCTTTTTTTAGCAGGAGGAAAATAAGTAATGAATTTTAATTATGACATGATCAGAAATCCGGAAATTTTCAGTGTGAATCAGGTTCCTGCTCATTCGGATCATGTTTTTTACGGAAGTGATGCGGAAGTAAAGTGCGGCAGGAGCCGTTTTGTGCACAGTCTGGACGGTGTCTGGAAATTTGCTTATGCAGTCAATTATGAGGCTGCTGTAAAAGGATTTGAAAGTCCTGATTATGATTGTCATTTCTGGTCGGATATACGGGTTCCCGGGCATATTCAGCTGGAGGGATATGACGTTCCGCAGTACGTAAATGTGCAGTATCCCTGGGATGGCCATGAAAAGCTGGAGCAGGGAGAGGTTCCCGCACGTTTTAATCCCGTTGCCAGCTATGTAAAATATTTCCAACTGCCGGATAATATGAAAGGGGAGAGGGTGTTTATATCCTTTGAGGGGATGGAAAGTGCTCTGGTACTCTGGCTGAACGGAAAATTTGCAGGCTATTGCGAAGACACGTTCAGTGTACATGATTTTGAACTGACCGATTATCTGGTGGAGGGAGAAAACAAGCTGGCTGTTCAGGTTTTTAAATTTACTGCGGGAAGCTGGTGTGAGGATCAGGATTTTTATCGTTTTTCCGGTTTGTACCGTTCAGTCAGGCTGTATACAATTCCACGGATCCATGCTGCGGATCTGAAGGTCAGTACACGGCTGACTGATGATTTCAGGGATGGAGATCTGATCGTAGAAGCAGAAATGGAGGGTAATGTTTCAGGAGGAACCGCGGAAATTATTCTGAAGGACGGAGAAAATACTGTCATACAGAGAATGGTTTCTCTTACAGAGCGGGTTTCTCAGGTATTTTCACTGAAAAATATAAAGCTGTGGAGCGCGGAAACTCCTGATCTGTACGATCTGGAAATACGGATTTACGGAGAAGATAAAAATTTACTGGAAATTATCCCTCAGAAAGTCGGGTTCCGCCGTTTTGAGATGAAGGATCATCTGATGATGCTCAATGGCAGACGAATTGTATTTAAGGGAGTGAACCGCCATAATTTCAGTTCTCTGTCCGGCCGGGGTGTATCGGATGAGGAAATACGGAAAGATATTATTACGATGAAGCAGAATAATATCAATGCCATTCGTACAAGTCACTATCCCAACCCGAAAATTCTTTATGATTTATGTGATGAATACGGTCTGTATCTCATTTCAGAGACAAATCTGGAGAGTCACGGCTCCTGGGAACATGTGGAAGCCGGTATGGAGAAACCGGAAAATGTCATACCGGGTGATCTGCCTCAGTGGAGAGAAATTCTGCTGGACCGTGCCAATAATCACTATCAGCAGAAGAAGAATCATACATCGATTCTGATCTGGTCCTGCGGTAATGAATCTTTCGGCGGATATAATATTTTTCTGATGTCGGAATTTTTCAGGAGGATGGATCCGACCCGCCTCGTTCATTATGAAGGTGTGTTCCGTGACCGCCGCTATAACGAAACCAGTGATATGGAGAGCCAGATGTATCCCAGTGTAACATCAATCAGGGAATTTCTGGCAGAGCACAGAGACAAACCGTTTATTTGCTGTGAATATACTCATGCCATGGGGAATTCCTGCGGTGCCATGCATAAATATACCGATCTGACGGATGAGGAACCGCTTTATCAGGGAGGATTTATCTGGGATTATATCGACCAGAGTATCAGTGCAGAGAACCGTTTCGGAGAAGAATTTCAGGCTTATGGCGGAGATTTCGGAGAACGTCCCACTGATTATAATTTCAGCGGAAATGGTATCGTTTATGGAGGTGACAGGGAACCTTCACCGAAGATGCAGGAGGTAAAATTCAATTACCAGAATATTACGGCGGTTGTGGACAGGAACAGTGTGAAGGTCATCAATAAAAACCTGTTTGTAAATACTTCCGGATTCAGATGTGTTGTATTGCTGGAAAAGGAAGGAGTTTTTGTACAGAAGGCGGAGCTTCTCACTGATGTGGAGCCTCTTTCCGAAAAAATATATGAACTGCCGGTGGAAGAAGTGCGGGAGCCCGGGGAATACTGCATTACTGTATCGTTCCGTTTGAAACATGATACGATCTGGGCAAAAGCAGGTCATGAAGTGGCTTTCGGACAGTACGTGTATAAGAACGACCCGGTCAGTGTAAAAAAGACCGGAAAACCGGATCTTCAGATGGGACGTGACTGTGTGGGAGTTACGGGGGAAGGATTTTCCGTGATTTTTTCCATGCTGAAGGGCGGGCTGGTTTCTTATAAATACGCGGGAAAAGAGATGATTGAAACGATTCCCGGTCCGAATTTCTGGAGAGCGCCTGTGGATAATGACCGGGGCAATCAGATGCCTGCACGTTATGGACAGTGGAAACTGGCCAGTCAGTATGCGTCCTGTATCAGTCCTGTGGATCCGCGTAAAGAATATCGTCCTGTGGTGGAAGAAAAAGAGAACTGTGTGATTGTAACGTACTGTTATGATCTTCCTGCGGTACCGGCAGCTGTATGCAGTCTTTCCTATGCAGTTTACGCGGATGGCGAGGTGAAAGTAACCCTTTCCTATGATCCTGTGAAGGAACTGGGGGATATGCCGGAGTTTGGTGTTATGTTTAAAACAGGTGCGGACTATGATAGAATAGAATGGTATGGGCTGGGACCTGAAGAAACCTATGTGGATCGCTGTAAAGGCGCGAAGCTGGGCATTTATCGAAATAAAGTGAAAGATAATATGGCAAAATACCTGGTTCCTCAGGAATGCGGCAATAAAATCGGGGTACGTTATGCAAAAATTACGGATAAAAGGGGCAGAGGACTGATGATTTCCGGTGACAATCTCAGTTTCTGTGCGCTGCCGTATACACCGTTTGAAATGGAAAATGCAGCACATCCCTATGAACTGCCTCCGGTACATTATACGGTTATCCGGGTGGCGAAGCAGCAGATGGGAATTGCAGGTGATGATTCCTGGGGTGCAAGGACACATGAAGAATATCTGATCGATATCAGCAGAAAGCTGGAATTTACATTCAGTTTTAAAGGAATCTGAATCCGTTGTTTTTGAGGGAATTTACAGGGAAATGTCAGGGAAAGTAATATTTTAAGGGTACGGAGAGTAGTGTGAGATGGATGGAGTAAAATTTGATCATTTATTATACGGTGGGGATTATAACCCCGATCAGTGGCTGGAACATCCGGATATTCTGGAGGAAGATATCCGGATGATGAAAAAGGCCCATATCAATACGGTTTCGGTAGGTATTTTTGCCTGGTCCAGGCTGGAACCGCAGGAAGGTGTTTATGATTTCGACTGGCTGGAAAAAATCATTGATCACCTGTATGAAAACGGAATCTGTGTCAATCTGGCGACTCCTTCCGGCGCAAGACCGCACTGGCTGGCTGATCATTACCCGGAAGTGCTTCGTGTTAATGCCGACGGCAGCAGGGATATGTTCGGAGTGCGTCACAATCACTGCTATACTTCACCGGCTTACCGGCGCAAGGTGAGACAGATGAATCAGGCACTGGCTGCCAGGTTTGATTCCCATCCGGGTGTTATCATGTGGCATGTGTCAAATGAATATGGAAAAGACTGTTACTGTCCGCTGTGTCAGGAGGCTTTCCGGGGATGGATGCGGAAACGTTACAGTTCCATTGAGGAAGTAAACCGTAAATGGTGTACCGCATTCTGGAGTCATACCTATGACAGCTTTGAACAGATCGAGCCGCCCATGGTACACGGTGAGAATTCAATTCACGGTCTGTATCTGGACTGGAGACGTTTTGTAACGGATCAGGTGATTGATTTTTACAGAAAAGAAGTGGATGCTCTTAAAGACGCGGGGGCGAAAAAGCCGGTGACCACTAATTTCATGTATGATTTTAAGGATTATAATTATTTTAAATTTGCTCAGTATGTGGATGTGGTCAGCTGGGACAGTTATCCCACCTGGCATAAAGGGCCGGAAGCGTTGACGGCCATGGATACGGCCATGCAGCATGATATGATGAGATCGATGAAAAACCGGCCGTTTCTTTTGATGGAATCCTGTCCGGGTCCCACGAACTGGCAGTCTGTCAGTAAATTAAAACGTCCGGGTATGCTGGAGGCAGCTTCCCTGCAGGCGGTTGCTCATGGTTCCGACAGTGTTCTGTATTTCCAGATTCGAAAGGGAAGAGGCGGATTTGAGAAGTTTCATGGTGCAGTTATTGATCACTATGGAAAAGAAGATGACAGGACTTACCGGGAGTGCTGTGAAGTGGGAGAGGATCTGATGGCGCTTGAAGAGTGCTGCAATACAGATACGAAGGTTCAGGCGGCAGTGGTCTATGACTGGGAAAACCGGTGGGCTGTGGAGGAATCACAGGGGCCGCGAAACAGGGGAATGTTCTATAAGGAAACCGTACAGAAATCGTATGCCGCTTTCCGCAGACAGGGACTGAATGTGGATCTGGTGGATATGGAAAAATCCCTGGATGGGTATCAGATTGTGGCAGCCCCCATGCTTTACATGTTCCGGGCAGGATTTGAAGAGAAGGTCAGAAGATTCGTGCAGGATGGAGGCATTTTCATCATGACGTACTGGAGTGGTGTGGTGGATGAAAATGATCTCTGCGTGCTGGGGGGGACTCCCGGAGGACTGATGGATGTGATGGGGCTTCGAAGCACGGAAATTGACAGTCTGTATGACGAAGAAAGCAACCGCCTTTGCCCTGTGGAGGGAAGCATGATGACAGGAGAGTACGCATGCGGAAATCTCTGCCAGCTGGTGGATGTGAAAACTGCTGAGGTTCTCATGGTATACGGTGAGGATTTCTATAAAGGAACGCCTGCACTGACGGTAAATAAATACGGAAAAGGAAAGGCTTATTATGTGTGCGCGGATGCACAGCAGAGCTTTTATGATGATTTTTATTCGATTCTGTGTGCGGATGCAGGTCTGAAATCACCGATTCCCTGTTCTGTTCCGGCAGGAGTGGAGGTTGCAGCAAGGGAAAATAATGATGCCGTGTATATTTTTATTCAGAACTTTAATCAGGAGGAGGTCAGACTGCCTTTTTGTGCAGAAAAAGAAGGCTTTCATGTGATTTTCAGAAGTAAAGAGGCGCAGACAGATAAAGAAGTGATCCTTCAGAGATTTAATACTGTGGTACTGAAAAAAGAAAAACAGGGATGATGATTTTTACAAAAAAGTGTATTTTTTATGTTTTGTAAGATAAAACATAAAAAATTGTAAAAATAATGAAATGAATATTATTTTCTAACAAATCGTTATTTCGACAGGTAAAAAATAGACTTTTTTACCTTGACAGACCTGAAACCTCCTGTTATAATCCGCACATATGACAAAGGAGTCGTGCACAGAAGCTTTCTGTGGCGGCTCCTTTTTTATATTATGAAAATCCCGGCATCTGTTCAGCCTGATTCTGAGCAGCTGCAAAATCTGACTATTTCCTGCAGGACAGAATTATTTTACCGGATTATGAGGAGGAAGAGGTTATGAGAAGTAAATGTGTATTAAAAAGAATCATGTGTGCCGCGCTTGCCGGTGTGATGGTTTTTGCAGCAACTGCATGCGGAGGCGGATCAGGTTCCGGTTCAGAAGACAGCAGCGAACCCATTAAAGTAGGTATTCTCCATTCACTGACAGGGTCCATGGCCATCAGTGAGGTGTCTGTAAGGGACGCAGAGGTTCTGGCCATCAATGAAATAAATGAGGCCGGCGGTGTACTGGGACGTCAGATCGAATATGTGGAAGAAGACGGCGCATCGGATCCCTCTACATTTGCAACGAAAGCAGAAAAACTGATTGTTGACGATGAAGTGGCAACCGTATTCGGATGCTGGACTTCATCATCAAGAAAAGCAGTTAAATCTGTTTTTGAAGATTATGAAAATCTTTTATGGTATCCCGTACAGTATGAGGGCATGGAATCATCTTCCAATATCATGTACATGGGTGCAGCGCCCAACCAGCAGATTGTTCCTGCCATTGAGTACCTGATCGAGCAGGGTTATAAGAAATTTTTCCTGCTGGGTTCAGATTATGTATTCCCCAGAACAGCTAATATGATCATCAATGCTCAGTGTGAAGCAGCAGGTGTTCAGGTAGTAGGTGAAGAGTATGCAGACATGGAGCAGACCGATTTTTCCTCCATTATTTCAAAAATCGAAGCTGCAAAGCCGGATGTAATCATCAATACACTGAATGGTACCGGCAATGTATCATTCTTTAAGCAGATGGCTGAGAAGAACTATACTTCAGACGATATCATGACCATGTCCTTCTCCATTGCAGAAGAAGAGGTTGCAACCATCGGAGCAGATATTCTGAAGGGACACATGGTATCCTGGAATTATTATATGACAACCGACACTGAAAGAAATGCAGAATTTGTTAAAGCTTATCAGGAAGCATACGGCAGTGACCGCGTAACATCCGATCCGGCAGAAGCCGGCTACGATGCAGTTTATATGTGGGCTGCAGCATGTGAGAAGGCAGGAAGCACAGATGTGGAAGATATTCTTGAGGCAGTGGATGGACTGTCGATTGAAGCTCCTGAGGGAACAATTACTGTAAATGGTGAAAATCATCATATTTCCAAGCCGGTTCGTATCGGACAGGTAAATGAAGACGGAAAAATCTATGAGATTTATGCAACCGATAAGGCTGTGGAGCCCGATCCGTACCTGAAAACATATGAATGGGCTGTTGAAGCCGGTGTTCAGCCGCTGGAATAAAGACTGGATTGAATTAAAACTGCAGAATGGCATACTGAGGGCCCGATGGAGGGTCGCCCCGTATGCCATTTTGCGTAATATGAATTTTGAGATGAAAGAGGTTAGTTTATGGTTGGTACATTGTTTAATGGTCTGAGTTTAAGCTCGATTATTCTTCTGACATCATTGGGCCTGGCAATTACCTTTGGTCTGATGAGGGTTATCAATATGGCTCATGGAGAGTTTCTGATGATGGGTGCATATGTGACCTATATTACTCAGCAGATTTTTCTTGAATATCTGCCGGAGAGCGTGTTTGATCTGTATTATTTTGCAGCAATCATTGCAGCATTTGCAATTACATTTTTATTTGGAGTTCTTCTGGAAAAGCTGGTTATTTCCCGTTTGTACGGCAGGGAAATGGACAGCCTTCTGGCCACATGGGGTATCAGTCTGATCCTGCAGCAGGCGGCCAGAACGATTTTCGGCACACAGGGTGTGCTGGTTACTTCTCCGGGCTTTCTTCGCGGAGGTCTGACCATCGGAAAAACAACATTTTCCTACAATCGTCTGTTTATTCTGCTGATGGTGGGACTGTGTATGCTGATCGTGTGGTTTGTCATGTATAAATCCAATTTTGGTGCACAGATGCGTGCTACCATGCAGAATCGTCCCATGGCACAGTGCATGGGAATCAATACAAGAAAAGTCGACAGTGTAACCTTTGGTATCGGCTCCGGGCTGGCGGGAATTGCCGGATGTTCTGTGGCACTGCTTGGTTCCATTGATTCTACAGTGGGCCAGAGTTACATTGTCAATTCTTTTATGGCCGTTGTTCTGGGCGGTGTTGGCAAGCTGCTGGGTACGGTATTCGGCTCGGGAATCATTGGTTTTGCCAGCATATTATTTGAAAAATTTACTTCTGCCTCTATTGCGAAGGCAATCGTATTGATTATTATCATTATTTTCCTGCAGAAAAAGCCTCAGGGACTGTTTGTGGTAAGATCACGTTCGCTGGATGAATAAGGAGGGCAGAGTTTATGAATCTGATTAAGAAAAACGGAAAAAATGTCTGCTTTGGTATCATTGTCATCATACTGGGTGTGATGCCGCTGCTTTTGCAGGCTGATATGATAAAAAGTACAACTGTATTGTATCTGGCAAAATGTATGTGTTTTGCCATGGTGGCCATCGGGCTGGATCTGATCTGGGGGTATACAGGAATCCTCAGCCTTGGTCATGGACTTTATTTTGCACTGGGTGCCTATGGGATGGGAATGTATCTGAAACTTCAGGCAACCGGCGGAAAAATTACGGATTTCATGCAGGTGGGCGGACTTACAGAACTGCCGGCTATCTGGAGAATGTTCAGATATCTGCCCAATACATTAATTTTTATGCTGCTGATACCCGGTGCTCTGGCCGGAATTCTCGGTTACTTTATTTTTAAAAGCCGTGTAAAGGGGGTATATTTCTCCATTATTTCACAGGCTCTGACCTGGGCGGCTTATTCGCTGTTTATTGCTCTGTCGCCTTACACGAACGGAAATGTAGGTATCACGGAAATCAAATCACTGTTGGGCAGCATCAAAGGACCAAAAAATCAGGGGAATCTTATTGCATTGTTCTATATAACCCTGGTGGTGCTGATGGTGGTTTATGCACTTTCCAGCTTTCTGGTATCGAGAAAATTCGGTAAGCTGCTGATCGCAATCCGTGATGGAGAAAACCGTACCTATTTTTCAGGTTATTGTGTAAGCCGTTATAAAAATGTGGTGTATATTCTGTCTGCCGTGTATGCGGCTCTTGCAGGAGCGCTGTTTGTAAATCTGAATGGTTCCATCACACCGACCCAGATGACTATTTCCTATTCCGTGACCATGGTTATCTGGGTTGCCATCGGCGGCCGCGGTACTCTCATCGGTGCGGTGATCGGTGCATTTCTGGTCAATCTGTGTGAGTACAATCTGAGTTCCGGTTCTCTGGTTGAAATCTGGCAGTATATTATCGGTGCTCTGTTTGTTGTAGTTATTCTGTTCTTCAAGGGCGGTATCGTGGGAATTGTAACGGAACAGATTCCTGCTCTGCTTCAAAAGAAGAGTGCGAAGGGAGGCAGAAAATAATGGATGACAGAAATTACAGGAAAAACAATGTGATTCTGGAAATCAAGGGAATCGGTGTTACTTTCGATGGATTCCACGCATTGACAGATGTAAATATTGATGTAAAACGCAATACCATACATTTTTTTATCGGACCCAACGGAGCCGGTAAGACCACCTTGCTTGACATTATCTGTGCCAAAACAAAACCGACTCAGGGCAATGTACTGTATTATCCTGACAGGGAACGTCAGCAGAAAATCCGGCTGACCGGTATGAAGGAGTATAAGATCGTCACCGAAGGAATCGGAAGAAAATTTCAGGTACCGTCTGTATTCGTAAATCTTACTGTGCTGGATAATATGATTCTGTCCCTGAAAGGTCATAAAGGCGTGCTGGATTCCATTTTCTTTAAACCCACCAGGGAACAGCTGGATCTGATCGATTCCACACTTCTGCGCGTGGGTCTGGAAAACAGGAAAGATATCAAGGCCGGTTCACTGGCCCATGGAGAAAAACAGTGGCTGGAAATTGCCATGCAGCTGGTACAGAAACCCAACATTATCATGCTGGATGAGCCGGCAGCAGGCATGGGCAAGCCGGAGACATTCAAGACCGGTGAGATTTTAAAGGAAATCAAGCAGGAATGTACCATTATTGTGGTTGAACATGATATGGATTTTGTAAAACAGGTGGCTGATACGGTTACCGTGCTGCATGAAGGAAAGGTGCTCATGGAGGGCAATATCCATGATGTGCTGGCAGACGAAACCGTACAGGCCGTATATCTGGGCAGAGGAGGAGAACGCAATGCTTAAAATAACGGGAATGGATTCTTATTATGGAGAAAGCCGCGTTATCGAAGGCCTGGACCTTAATGTGGAAAAAGGAAAAATCACCTGTCTCATCGGAAGAAACGGTGTGGGTAAAAGTACTACTCTGAAAAGTATCATGGGAATTGTAAAGACGCCCACCGGCAGTATTATGCTGGACGGACAGGAAATTGTAAAAATGAAAACCTATGACCGGGCAAAGCTGGGAATCGGTTATGTGCCCCAGGGACGCGATATTTTTGCCCAGATGACAGTTCAGGAAAACCTGGAGCTGGGGCTGCAGGCCATTGGCGGTAAAGGGAAAGTTCCGGATTATATTTATGATCTCTTTCCGATTCTGCCTCAGTTTGCAAAACGCAAAGGCGGTGATCTGTCGGGCGGTCAGCAGCAGCAGCTGGCCATTGCCCGGGCGCTGGTGTCTGAACCGAAAATCCTGATTCTGGATGAACCCACAGAAGGTATTCAGCCTTCGGTTATTCAGGATATAGGTGATGTTCTGCGTAAAATCAATAAAATGCGCGGACTGACCATTCTGATCGTGGAACAGTATCTGGATTTTGTGCTGGGTATATCCGATTATCTGTACGTAATGGACCGCGGGGAAATTATTCTCCAGGGTGAAACAAAGAGTCTGGATGCGGCTTATGTACAGAAAGTCATGACGGATTAAACCGGATAATTTTGCTAACCTCTTTTTAATCTTTTAGTCGTGCGGTTCCCCAAATGCGGGGCTGCACAAATACATCTCAATAAGCGAGGCTCCCACTTGAATTTGCAGACCTGATTATGAGCAGCATGAGTAAGTGAGGAGCCTTGCTTTGATTAAACCGGATTATATTTGAAGGCAATATTATCCGGTTCGGAAAAATTACAGATAGCATAATAATTGCAGAAGAATGCGGATAAGGGAAAGGACAGCTGTATTATGATTTGTGAAAAGGTTCTTGGTAATGTTTCAGAGGAAAAATTCCATGGGTGTCATGTGGATTATGTGGATATTGAGTGGCACGAGGCATTTAAAAAGCTTCACAGGAAAATTACCTCCGGGGGTGTGGAAATCGGAATCCGACTGGGAAATGATATTCTGGTGAAGGGACTCCGTCAGGGAGATGTACTGTGGTGTGAGGGAGATGAGGTGATTGCGGTTAATATTCCCAAGGCGGAAATGATCGTGGTGAATGTCCGGCCGGATCATGCGAATATGATTCCCAAAGTGTGCTATGAAATCGGTAATAAACATGCTGCTCTGCTGTACGGCGACACACCGTATGAGTTTATTACACCTTATAACGGACCGACGTATGATCTTCTGGGGAAGCTTCACGGGGTCAGTGTGAGAAAAGAAATGCGGAAAATGGATTTTGACAGGCGAATTTCCACTTCTGTGAATGCGCACACACACTGAGGGGGATTTATGGAGAGATTTGAGAAAGAGTTTTTGCTGCTTCAGATCAATGATGCACTGTTTCCTGTGGGAGGATATTCGCATTCTTATGGTCTGGAGACTTATATTCAGAAAAATCTGGTATCCGATCAGAAAACCGCACAGGATTATGTGGAAAAATATATGGAAGGAAGTCTGATGCACGGTGATCTGCTGGGGGCGAAGCTGGCATGGGAAATATGCAGGACAAACAGCTGCGGTGATCCTGAAAATGATGTCATGGGGAAACTGAAAGAACTGGATCAGGTGATAACTGCTTCCAGAGTGCCTCAGGAGCTGCGTCAGGCGGGTGAGAAGATTGCTTCCCGTTTTATAAAAACACTGCTGAAGCTTTCGGTGGATTATGAATTGCCGTGGTTTCAAAAGTATGGAGCTGCTGCAGATCCGTACAGGAAGAAAAATTATGCAGTGGCCTATGGAACATTCTGTGCCAGTGCCGGTCTTGGGCTTGATGAATCGCTTTCGCATCTGTTGTATGCACAGACTTCCGCTGTGGTTACCAACTGTGTGAAAACAATTCCTCTCAGTCAGACTGCCGGTCAGCAGATCCTGTACGGATGCCTGAAAAAATGCGGAAAGCTGGTGGAACAGGTAAAAAAACTGGGAATCGATGATTATGCAGTTTCATTTCCGGGAGCGGATATCCGCAGCATGCAGCATGAAACGCTGTATTCCAGATTGTATATGTCCTGATGAATAAATTAATGTATTATTGTGATAATACAAAAAATAAAAACCTGAAAATAAAAATCTATTGTACGATATATTAAGCATGTCGGGAAGGAATAAATTATGAGCTATATCAAGGTTGGTGTGGCAGGTCCTGTGGGTTCAGGCAAGACTGCCCTGATTGAAATATTAACAAGAAAACTTGCAGAAGAATACAGTATCGGTGTTATTACCAATGATATTTATACGCAGGAAGATGCGGAGTTTCTGTGTAAAAACAGTGTTCTCCCCCGGGAAAGGATCATCGGTGTGGAGACGGGAGGCTGTCCTCATACGGCAATCAGAGAGGATGCCTCCATGAATCTGGAAGCGGTTGATGAACTGGTTGAGAAATTTCCCGATATTGAACTGCTGTTTATTGAGAGTGGAGGAGACAATCTTTCTGCTACCTTCAGTCCGGAACTGGCAGATGCTACGATTTTTGTAATTGATGTGGCGGAGGGGGATAAAATTCCCAGAAAAGGCGGCCCCGGTATTACACGTTCCGATCTGCTGGTAATTAATAAAATAGATCTTGCGCCCCTGGTTGGAGCCGATCTGTCCGTGATGGAACGGGATTCTGCAAAAATGCGGGGGAACAGACCTTTTGTATTTACCAACATCCGCGGTGATCAGGGAATTGATTCGGTCATCGACTGGCTGAAAAAGGATGTACTGATGGAGGGGTTGAAATAGCCTATGGAAAATCAGTATGGGAAAGTTTCACGGGTTTTTATCCGGACAGATGCAGAAAACGGTGAGACAAAGCTTACGGATGTATTTTTTACGGCACCATTTAAAGTGATGCGTCCCTTTGATGGAGAAGATGGATGGAAGGAAATCATGATCATGTCTGTTTCTGCAGGTACCATGGCCGGTGACAGTCAGGAGTACAGGATAGAAATCGGCTCCGGAAGCCGTGCAGAGATTACTTCACAGGCATATGAGAAGATTCATCGCATGAAAGAGGGATTTGCAGAAAGAAAAACGGAGATTATCGTGGAGCCGGGGGCAGATCTGTATTTCAGACCCCAGCCGGTGATACCGTTTGCCGGTTCCGATTTCCGCAGTCGTACCCGGATTCATCTCCGGAAAGAAGATTCGCGCCTGCTTATGAGTGATATCCTCTGTTCAGGCCGTGCTGCCATGGGAGAGCAGTTTGCTTACCGGTATTACAGTAATCTGGTAGAAATATATAAAGGAAAAGATGATATACTGTCCTATCGTGATAATACAAAATATATACCCGGGCATCAGGGGATGGATATGACAGGTTTTGGCATGTATGAAGGGTATGGATATCTGTTGAATATGATATTCTGCAATATTAATGTAAATAAGGAAGAACAGGAAAATATACGGCAGTGTCTCAGAGAAGCAGAAGAGGAACAGATCACAGGCGGATGTACCCGTACGTGGGACGGAGATCTGGTGGTCCGGGCGCTGGGGAGAAGTGCGGAAAAACTGGAGTTATTGTCAGATAAACTTGTAAAAATCGGAACTAATTCGATAAAAAACTTGTATTTGTCGAAATAAAGTGGTAAACTCCTTGTTTGTAATAAAGAAAATATAAAATTTTTCTAAAATATCTATGAAATTTTAAGGAGAGATTCGCGATGAATGGTTTAATTATGATGCTGATTGCCATCGTTGTGCTGGGTGCAGGTTATCTGGTATATGGACGCTGGCTGGCAAAGACATGGGGTATTGACCCCAATGCGAAGACTCCGGCTTATGAGCTGCGTGATGGCGTGGATTATGAACCGGCTGATACTCAGGTAGTATTTGGACATCAGTTTGCTTCGATTGCAGGTGCAGGTCCCATCAACGGACCGATTCAGGCAGCGGTTTTCGGCTGGGTTCCCGTATTATTATGGCTGTTGATCGGCGGCGTATTTTTTGGTGCTGTACAGGACTTTTCAGCCATGTATGCATCTGTAAAAAATAAAGGCCGTACAATTGGTTATATTATTGAAGAATATATCGGTAAGCTCGGCAAAAAGCTGTTCCTGCTGTTCTGCTGGCTGTTCTGTATCCTGGTAGTTGCTGCATTTGCAGACGTTGTAGACGGTACTTTCATGGGATTTGCAGAAGACGGATCCAAAATTGCGGCAAATGGCTCTGTTGCCATGACTTCTGCTTTATTTATTGTGGAGGCAGTAGCTCTTGGATTTATTCTTCGTTATGCAAAGCTGGGCAAGACTCTTAACACAATTCTGGCAGTTGTTCTGCTGGTTGCAGGTGTTGTAATTGGTCTGAACTGTCCTATCTTCATCAGCAAGAGTACATGGCAGATTATTGTATTCCTGTATATTGCAGTTGCTTCTGTTGTACCTGTGTGGGCATTGCTGCAGCCGCGTGATTACCTGAACAGTTACCTGCTGGTTATCATGATCGTCATGGCTGTTATCGGTGTACTGTTTACCAATCCCAGCATTAATCTGCCGGCATTTACAAACTTTTATGTGGAAGGAACAGGTTCCATGTTCCCTATCCTGTTTGTAACTATTGCATGTGGTGCTGTTTCCGGTTTCCATTCACTGGTTTCCTCAGGTACTGCTTCCAAACAGATCAACAATGAAAAGGCCATGCTGCCCGTATCTTTTGGTGCCATGCTGCTGGAATCCATGCTGGGTGTTATCTCTCTGATCGCAGTTGCAAGCTTTGCAACAGGTGCGGCAGCTGAAGCAGGTTATACAACACCGCCTCAGATTTTTGCAGGTGCGGTTGCAAACTTCATGTCAGAACTGGGACTGCCTCACAATGTTATTTTCACACTGATTAATCTGGCTGTATCCGCATTTGCTCTGACAAGTCTGGATTCCGTTGCACGTATCGGACGTATGTCTTTCCAGGAACTGTTCCTGGATGCATCAATTGACGATGATAACATGGAGCCCTGGAGAAAAATCGTTACAAGCAAATATTTCTCCACCATTATCACTCTGGTTCTGGCGTACATACTGGCAAAAGCAGGTTATGCCAATATCTGGCCTCTGTTTGGTTCTGCCAACCAGCTGTTATCTGCACTGGCTCTGATTGCCTGCGCAGTTTACTTTAAGAAGACAAACCGTAAAGGCTGGATGCTGTGGATTCCCATGCTTATCATGCTTTGTGTAACAATGACAGCTCTGGTTCAGAAAATTATTGCTCTGGTGGCAGCACCTACAGCAGGAAATCTGCTGCAGCTGGCATTTGCCGTAGCACTGATGATTCTGGGTATCATTGTAGCAATTCAGGGTCTGAAGAAGCTGTTCCTGGAAAAAGAAGAAGCTTAATAAAGAAGTATCACGATAAAGAGGTATCGTGAGTATAATAAACGGGACTTTTTGCGCCGGGCTTATACAGCTTTGGGCAGGAAGTCCCGTTTTGCGTGTTTTCCATTGATTTTTTAATATCTAATTTTTTAATGCCGTAATTGGCACCACATATACTCCGTCGGCGCGCTGGTAAGCGGCGTTGGACATCCCGCATAATACACATAAAACAGCCGGGGGGATCCCTTTGGGATCTTTTGCCATCTCTTTTTGAATTTCCAGCAGATTCTGTGCAGCTGCATCAAGCTGATTTGCTCCAAGTTTGATTTCAAAAGCACACCACCGGCCATCGGAAAGTTCAATGACTGCATCGATTTCTTTATTCCGGTAATCCTGATAATGGTACAGTGCGGCACCGAAAGACTCCGCGTAGATTTTCAGATCACGTTCACAAAGAGCTTCAAACAGGAAACCGAGAGTTTCAAGATCTCCTAATAAAATAGTTTTCTTTATTCATAAAATCGCCTCCTGAAAGTATTATAGACCAAATTGATAGATTTTACAATTCAGACCCGATGGATTCCGGTTTTTTTCGCAGTATGACCGGCAGACATCTTTACGCAAATTTAATATCAGAATGGAAATTCTAACACACATTTTACGGGAATCATGAAATACTTGTGGCAGAAGAAGATAACGCCGGGTGGAGGTGATCCCATGAAAGAGATTCTTTTAATTGTATCGTTGGCTGCTGTGCTGGTGTACGGTGATTCTGTTATGAAAAAAATTGATACATTTCTGGAGAAAAATCAGATGGCGATCAGCCGGGAAGATACAGATGATAGTACGGACACAGATGAAATACTGTAATGTCTGCATGAAGAGCCGACCTGAAAGCGGGTGCGTCTAAGGGATGCACAATCCCTGAAAATATCGGCATAGTCGTGAAATGCGGCTATGCCGTTTTTTCATGTCATTCGGCATCAGGCAGGTCGACTGCGCCGATGCAGTTATAAATAATCTGGATACGCTGCTGGCGGTGGCCGTCCACCTTCTCGGCCTGAAACACATTGATGCG
>JAXDZY010000013.1:0-29887 GCA_034086685.1 Lachnospiraceae bacterium | reverse complement strand
GTATACTGGTTTCCAGCATGTGGATCACATGCATCCACTCCATGGAAGACAGTTTCATCTTGTTTGTGATGGAATCGTTCACACTTTTTTCTTTCAGCAGCACATTGAGCATCCCGTTTTCTTTTTTGATTACCGGTGCATAGTAATTTTGTATTTCCACTTCCACAGGATAGTTCTGGCCGAAATTCCATGTAATCCGGATTTCATATACAAAACTTTTTCCGTCTTCCCGTTGTTTCCGAATCAGTGGTCTGAAACCTGGTTCATAAATGGTAAAGGCCGGAAGACTGGCAATGGATGTGACAGGACAGAGTTTTCCTTCTCTGTGAAGTCTGGCAGCGTCTCTGATTGCGTCCATCTGCTCCTGGTTTTTCGGGTATTTGTTCAGGTTGGACTGCAGCCATTTGTATTGCCTGTTCAGGGCATCGGAACCATTGCCCGGATCTTCGGCCAGTACCTGTGCAGGAGTTTTTCCTTCCATGGTACCGCTTGTAAAGCGTACGGTGTATGCGGGAGAGTCCACTTCATTTCCTTTAACTGCTTTGGGCAGCAGTTCAGCCTCCAGTTCTTTCTGATATGCAAATCCTGACCGCCGGATCAGATCCTCCATTTCACGGATGGGAATATTCCCATTGGCAGCTTTTCTTTCTTCATTGATAATCGTTATGGTAAACCGGCTGAATTTTGAGTGAAATTTCAAAGGAGTGGTTTCTTCATCTGTAATATTTGATTTTCAAAACCGGCTTTTCAAAAGAAATACGGAAAAACTTATTTTACTGGTAAAGAAATCATGAATGAAAATTGCTTTTTGAAAGGAGGACAGGAAATGCTATTGTCAAAGGATGAGGCGGCAGATCTTGTAAAAGGAGAACTGGAAGGGTATCTGCAGGGAAATCAGAATCATTCGTTTTATCTAAGCCGGAAAGAAGCCAGACTGATCGGCGTATATCTTCCCGTTCAGGTCAGTATCCCGAAAATGGAAGAAGAGTCCCTTTCTTATCAGAAAGTCCGATGCGGCTGGCGTGATTTTTTATCAGAAGATGAAATCAAATCTCTGGTGCGGATAAAATCGAAAGAGAAACTTCGGATCATGGATCAGAAGCGCGCAGGTATGCCGATTTTCTGAAGAAAAAACCGGACATGCAAAAGGAACATGTGCAGCAGAATCCAACGGAAGGGGATATTCGCACCGAACAGGAATCGGAACGCACAATGGAAAAGGCTTCCAATTCTCCTGAGGAAGCAGCAGAGGAAGCGGAATCTGCTGTACAACCAGAATACGGTGCGGGGCAGCTCTTTCATAACGAAGAGGAAGAAGTAAAAACAGATCCGGAACAGGCAATGCATTCGCTGTATAAGGAATTATGCAGTGAATATCCGGAAGCATCCCGGCGACTGGGAGTTCTGCTGACGGATATGAATGCTGTTTTTGACCGGAAAATGAAACAGATGGATTACCGGGAGCAGAACTTGTCGGATTATCAGGCATCCCTGGGTATTGCAGCTTAACGCAAAAAAATTAGCATTAATGAAAAAAAATGTCTTCCGAGATTGTATTATAAATAGAGGTGGAACTATAATGAATAAACACAAAATGATAGAAAACGCTGTAAAAATGCATTCTCAGACAATCCTGAAAGTTGCATATGCATATACAAAAAATATATATGACGCAGAGGATATAGTACAGGAAGTGTATGTTTCTCTGTATAAAAATATATGGAAATTATCATCTGAAGAGCATATAAAAGCATGGCTGATACGTGTGACAATCAATAAATCTAAAAATTTCATAAAAAGTAACTGGGTCATAAAACGAACGGAAATGCCCGATGATTTAATATATCTTCCTGAAGAACAAAAAGAAGTTCTGGAGGCTGTACTTTCACTCGATGAAAAATACAGAATCCCCATTCACTTAATGTATTATGAAGGATATTCAATTAATGAAATTGCTGAGATCATGAAAATAAAACCATCCACGATAGGCACCAGACTAAAGAGAGGCCGGGAATTATTGAAAGATATGTTGGGAGGAGATTTTGATGCGTAAGGATCTATACATACAGGCAATGGACGCTATCCCTTTTTCCGGGGATATCGAAGAACAAATCTATAAAAAGCTGCAGGATGAGAAACAGTCATACAGAAAAAAAATGTTTTTTTGTACGGCATACGCAGTATGCATAGCTGCTGTGTTTTTCATCATATGTATTTTTCAAAAACAGACATTGTACAGTAATTATCTGGAAAAAACGGAATTAAACAAGCTGGAATCCGTAAACCGTATCAGAGAATTTTCTGTTCCTGCCGGCAGTGACATATCGGAAAAGCAGATTCTTACGAGTGAAATGTTGATTCTTAATATAAATGACTCTTCAGATGTGAAAGGTATTTTTATGCTGCAGGGTGAAATATCCGGGGATGATCTGATGTATGATATTGGATATATATCGGATGGTCAATATATGGAATTGGAAACATCTTATACGGATACTGTGCTGAATACCAGAGTTGAACTCAAAGAAAATACAGAATTCAGCTGGTGCATAACGAACAGATCTGACAATGCAATGACTTTTTCCGGAGAGGTATCTGTAATTTACAATGATCTGTTTTACAGAAACTATGGAGAAGGAGTGATAGATATTGATTCAACAAGCAGTATTCTGATTCACGATATAGGTTCACTGATTACAGAAGATGAATTTAACGGAATATATTTATACAATTGTAAAACCCGGAAAACTGAAAAGATAACAGCTGAATTAGAAAACATTGATTTTCAAATTGATAGTTCGGGAAAATATATCGTCTATGCAATGACTCATGAAAAGAAAGTGATCAATTTAGTGAATTTTATCACTGTAGAGTCTATTGTTAATAATGATCAGGGAATGACCGGATTCTGATATGATGTCAAAGTGTTTTGGTGCCAGCAATCGTTTGAAAAATCTGTAACGATAACTATTTGCATGTGCTAAGGGGGAGATTCAAAATGTATTCGATAATCATTATTTTAGCTGCGGTAATTGTGTTTTCGCTAATAGCGATAATACTGATACTACTGAATAAGCATAAGTTTAATAATATGCAGATATACATGTTAATTCTTTTTCTGTTAATTGTATTATGTGTATCATGTGTAATTTTTGCACTTTGCTGTTCATTTTTTGCAAGATAATAGAAATATTAGCTGCCATCATGTACATACGCGTAAAGAAACAAGTGAAGTATCTATAAAACGGACACATACGCATACAAAAAGCACCTATATGCATACGGAATATTCTTGTAGAATATAGTGTGTAAGCTGGGAATGAACTCAAATATTCAGTGATTCAAGGAGAAAAAAGAGATGAAAGTGTTAAGAAAAGTATTGACTGTGCTGATGATTAGTGCAGTTGTTCTGACGGCGGTCTTTTTTGCCGGACGCTATGGATGGAAGCTGGGCGGCTTCCGCGCCTGCCAGGGCGCAGGCCTTACATCTGTAGAAGTCAATGAGAAGGCCGTACATATCACAGGCTTTTATCCCGGTTCTTTCCATGAGGGTTTCTGCGGATATTACAGCGAAGAGCAGGACGGAACGCTCTATGTAGGATTCCGGTTCAGTGCTGTATTTGGCTTTTTTGAAACGGGTGACTTTGATGTCACTATCCCGGTCAAGGGTGAGATCACCGAAGTGGTTCTGAAAACCAAAATGAACGAAACCCCTCTCTGGCGTGCTGAGACCGGATTTCTCTCCCAGTCGGAGCAGTATGGCGTGTATGTGAAGCTGGAGCGAAATAATGTGTATTCTGTCTCCATGTCCTATGACGGCTTCAGCGGAGGTGTAAGCGGCGTCGATTCCACAGCCATAGACAGTGGAGAATACTGCTTCATGGATAACGATATCATGATGGCTTCCAAGGACGCGGATGCCCCGGTGCCCTTTACCATGACCGTGAAAGACGCAGATGGGAGCGTGGTAGCGTCCGGCGAATTCGCCTTTGACGCCAGGATGGAGAAAATGTATCTGACCGTCACGGCAGACGGCAAGATCATAGAAGACAAAGATTATGAAGGATAAGCATTTAATTTCCCATATTCAGGAGGTGAAGACAGGAGATGAAAAAGAATCATAAAACTGTTTTGAAGTGGGTCTGCGGTATCATCGCCGTATTGCTGATTTTCCTTGCTGTGGGTGCATGGGCCATGTTCGGAACCTTCATCCAGGCAGCAAACAGCATCGAAAGACTGGAGGACGGACTGTACGCCATGGAGTACCGCGGGGATTACGGTTTTGATGACTTCCTCGCCGGAGGCGGCGCTGCCAGCGACAGCGAAGTGGCGGATTATCTGGTGACCTTTTTGTCCCGGGGCTTTTATAAGATCAAAAGCGATGTGCAGACCGGGGAGTTTGGCTGCTCCACCATCTGTACGCAGGACGAACACGGAACTGTCTTTTTCGGGCGCAATTACGACTGGGCGGAGTGCCGGACCATGATTGTACATACCGTTCCCAAAGACGGCTATGAATCCGTCTCTACCTGCTGTCTCGATTTTCTGGGCTTTTCCGGGGACTACGCTCCCGACGGCTCCATAATGGACAGGATGCAGACACTGGCGGTCATCTATGTTCCCCTGGACGGCATGAATGAGAAAGGTCTGGTGGTGGCTGATCTGATGGCTGGAGACCACGAAGAGACCCACCAGCAAACCGATAAGCCCGATCTGACCACCACCACTGCCATACGTCTGCTGCTGGATCAGGCAGCGGATGTGGACGATGCAATCGCGCTGCTGAGGCAGTACGACATGAACTCCTCCATTGGCTCTGCCCATCATCTCTCCATTGCAGACGCCGGCGGAAAGAGTGTCGTGGTGGAGTATGTGGATGGGAAAATGCTGGTCACGGAGACAAAGGTGGTCACGAACCACTATCTTGCTGACAGTGAAAAACAGGGTGTCGGTTCGGAGCAGTCCCATCTCCGGTTTGATGCTCTCGCCGCCCACGCCGGACCTGCCGATGAAATGGGTGTGCGGGACCTGTTGGAATCCGTGGCGCAGAAAAACTACCCGCAGACAGCGGGCAGCTATGAAAAGACCATGTGGAGCATTGTGTATTGCCCGGAAGGCCGGTGCGCTGATTTCTACTTTGCCGAAAATTATGAGCGTGACTATGGACTGCTGCTTCTGGAAAAGGGAAGCTTTCTGAAGCGATAAGGAGAGGTGGAGCCTGAATGGGCATATAATGTATACGAATAGCCGTGATGAGGAAATTAAATTACTGAAAAAGCTTTGGACTTCTCAGGCTGTTATCTGCCCCAAATGCGGCAGTGCCCGGCTTGAACACCTGCATAAGAAAGCCAAGAAAAGCGACTGTGACTGGAAGTGTCCTGCCTGCGGTGAGATATATCGAACGATTAAGATGCTCAAAGAGCTACCAGACGGATAAGAAAAAGGAGCGATTATTAAAACGGAGATCCGAATTGTTTCGGCAGAGGAAACAACTTGCAGACGCGGTGAAGAATACTGCATTTTATTGTATAACGAAAAGAAAGAACACTATTTGCAGAATATCGGTTACATCGGCGAACAATTGGATTTATATTTGGCTTTGAAAAATATCGGCACATTATGGTTTGGAATTGGAAAAACAGAAGAATCGCGTTTAGAAGGGCTTGACTTTATTATTATGCTTGCTATCGCAAAAGTAGGAAAGACAGATCTGAAGTTAGTAAGGAGAATATGCAATGAAAAACAGGATTGTTGATGAGGAGATAAAACTTGTTCGATATTATCCGAACTATGCTGCTGCGTTAGAATGGTATCAGGATTTAGAATTGTGTAAGCAAGTAGATAATAGAGATACAGTATACGATTTAGACTTGCTAAAAAGAATGTATAAATACCTGAATAAACATGGCGATTTATTCTATATCAAATATAAAAACAGATTATGCGGCGATGTATGTCTCAAGCACGACGGCGAGGTCTGTATTGTAGTAGCAAAACCGTTTCAGAACAAACATATAGGCAGGAGAGTTATTGGCGAGATAATCCAATTGGCAAAAGAAAAGGAAATTCAGGAACTGCATGCAGAAATTTATTCCTTTAATACTCAATCACAGAGAATGTTTGAAAGTCTCGGCTTCCAGCAAGTAGATACAGAAAAGTTCAGCTTGATTTTATAAAATTTCATATTCAACTTAAGGAGTAAAACAACATGAAAAGTAGAATGAAACGAATTGGATACCTTCTGCTGTCGGCAGGCACAGTTTTGTTTTTATATATCTCTTTGCATGAATTGGGACATATGATAGTCATGCTGTCAGCCGGAGCGACGGTAACATCATTTGGAATATTAAAAGCCCATGTCAGTGCAGAAGGAGGAAATTATTCGCCTCTGTCTGCTTTGTGGCTTCATGCAAATGGTGCGTTTCTTCCCATGGCAGCTTCTTTTGTTTATATGTTGCTGTATAGAAAAAACTGTCAGAAATCATTTTACCGTATTTTTTCCTTTTTTCTCGCTCTCATTCCCACGGCTTCCATGCTTGCGTGGGTAATTCTTCCATTTCTTTTTCTGCTGGGGAAGGCACCTGCAAATGATGATGCAGCAAAATTTTTATATGTTTTTTCGCAGGAATTTCATCCACTGATAGTAAGTGCTGTGTCTATGGCAATAATAGCGATTAGTGTTATTTTGATCTGTAAAAAAAGAATTATGCATAATTACCTTGAAGAAGTTCGCCAACTAAAGCAGTAATAGGAAATCCCGGTTTTCCTGTATCAACTACCAACACACAGAACCAGTAAAACAAAAAATACCTCTTATCATCCGCAGTCTTCGTCAGAACAATCTGAAAAATGTATCGCTGGATATCCCGAAAGGGAAAATTGTGGTTTTCACCGGAGTATCAGGTTCCGGGAAATCCAGCATCGTATTTGACACAATCGCTGCTGAGAGCCAGCGGCAGATGAACGAAACCTATACAGCCTTTATGCGTGGAAGGCTGCCCAAATATGAAAAACCAAAGGTGGAGAGAATCGACAATCTTTCCGCTTCGGTCATTGTGGATCAGTCCCGTCTGGGTGGCAATGCCCGCTCTACTGTAGGGACCATCAGTGATATGTATGCTGCATTGAGGCTTCTGTATTCCCGTATCGGCGAGCCTTATGCAGGTACTGCGTCATATTTTTCCTTTAATGATCCGAATGGTATGTGTCCCGAATGCTCCGGGATTGGTAAGGTAATGACCGTGGATATTGAAGGCCGTATCGACCCGGAAAAGACCTGGAACGAGGGTATGGCAGACCTTCCTTCCTTCCATGTGGGCAACTGGTACTGGAAGCAGTATGCTGAGTCCGGTCTGTTTCCGCTGGATAAAAAGTGGAAGGATTTTACGGAACAGGAGAGAAACCGTCTGCTCTACGGCGCGGATACTCCGGATGGGAAACGGCTGAGTAAAAAGGTAGATGGTGTGTCCCACTATCTTCACAGGATGCTGATCTATCGTGATACTTCCACTCTGAAGGAAGCTTCGGTGAAACGTCTGATGTATCTGGTGGAAGAGAAACCCTGTCCGCTGTGCCGCGGACGGCGCCTGAATGCCAAATCTCTTGCCTGCAGGGTGGGAGGATACAGCATTGATGAAATGTGTGCCATGGAATTTCCGGCGGGGAGCGTCAGCGGGTGAAGCTGGCAAAGGATTTGTACAGGAAGGGAAATATCTATGTGTTGGATGAGCCTACCACCGGACTTCATGCCTCTGATGTGAAGACGGTAATGGAACTGCTGGATGGTTTGGTAGACCGGGGAAATACCGTAATTGTCATAGAACATAATCTGGATGTGATGAAGAAGGCAGACTGGCTGATCGATGTGGGACCGGATGGAGGTACAGCCGGCGGTGAGATTGTCTTTACCGGGACACCGGAGGAAATGGTCGAACAGGCGCATACCATTACAGCAGAATATCTGAGAAAATCGTTATAAACCCTCCACTTTACCACCAGCCTTTGCGTTGGTGGTATTTTTCTGTAAAAGAGGTGATATATTATGAAAACATATAAAACTGCCGAAGTCGCGGCAATTATTGGAATACACCCAAACACAGTACGATTATATGAAAAATTGCAGCTGATCCCAAAACCTGAACGCTTATCAAATGGCTATCGGGTATTTACAGACTTTCACATAGAGCAATGTCGTTTAGTACGGATTGCTTTTCAAGTAGAAGTATTGCAAAATGGACTGCGAAAGAAAATTGTTAAAATGATTAAAGTTTCTGCTGCTGGAGATTTTGATGCTGCTATTTTACTGATCAATGAGTATATAGAGCAAATCATACAGGAGCGTACGAATGCCGAAGAAGCTGTCAAAATTGTGAAACAATTATTATCCGGCAGCACACAGCCATATACACAGTGCCTGAAGCGAAAGGAAGTATCGGATGCACTTAATATTTCTATGGATGCACTCCGCAACTGGGAAATGAACGGATTGCTTACTGTTAAAAGAAAAGATAACGGGTATCGCGTATATACAAATGACGATATACAACGTCTTAAAATTATTCGTTCTTTGAGATGCGCCAATTATTCACTGGAAGCCATTTTACGGCTTTTACGGCAATTGGATCAAAACCCCGATACGGATATTCGGGCTGCGTTGAACACACCAAAACAATATGAAGATATTATTTCTGTCTGCGACAGGCTTATTGTTTCTTTATCTGAAGCAGAGAAAAATGCTTACACAATATTGTCCATACTGCAGGATATGAAAATTCGATTTTAATAACCCTCCATTTTGCCACCAATGTTTTTATTGGTGGTATTCTTATGTGCGAACACAGAACATAGGAGGCATTACTATGCAAACAGCAATCAAAGTCACCCGGTTGTCAAAGTCCTATGGCAATCGGCATGCGATAGACAATATCAGTCTATCTGTGGAATGTGGTACTGTTTTTGGACTGCTTGGAGCAAACGGAGCAGGAAAAAGCACTACCATTGAATGTATTTTAGGGACAAGAACTGCGGATAGCGGTACAGTAACCGTCTTAGGGTACAATCCCAAAAAAGACAGGCGCAGGCTTTTTCAAAATGTAGGCGTACAATTTCAGGAATGCGACTATCAGCCGGAAATCAAAGTTTCCGAATTATGTGAGGAAACAGCCTGCCTCTATAAAAATCCGTCAGATTGGAAAGAGCTTTGTGTCCGATTTGGAATAGGAGACAGGATTAACAACACTGTCAGAAATCTTTCCGGCGGTGAAAGGCAGCGGCTGTTTATCGTCCTTGCACTTATTCCCAATCCAAAGCTTGTATTCCTCGATGAACTGACAACAGGGCTTGATGCAAAAGCCCGCCGCAGTGTATGGAAAATTCTATCTGATTTGAAAAGCAAGGGCTTAACTATTTTTCTGACCTCACATTTCATGGATGAGGTAGAGGCCCTTTGCGACGAAATTTGTATCCTCAAGCAGGGAAAGATTGTATTTTGTGGAACGATTGAGCAGGCAAAGGAAATAAGCGGCTGCACCAGATTTGAGGACGCTTATCTTGCTATTTCAGGGGAGGAGGCTTACGAGGAATGAAATCGTTTGGAACACTGTTCAAAAATGAGTTAAAGCTCAATATCCGAAATATGAACATGGTTATCTTTGCAGTCATTATGCCATTGGTAGTTTTACTTATTCTGGGATTCATCTATGGGGAAAAACCTGCTGCAAAAGGTGCGGCGTACACGTTCATGGAACAGTCATTCGGCGCGCTTTGCACAATAAGTATATGTGCGGGTGGTTTAATGGGATTACCTCTTGTCGTAGCAGAGTACAGAGAACGAAAAATATTAAAACGTTTTCAGGTTACCCCCATTAGTCCCTTAAAACTGCTTATTGTCGAATTAACCATTTATGTTGTGTATTGCCTTGTGTCTATGCTAACGCTCATTCCTGCGGCAATGCTTATATGGAATGTGAGAATAGGCGGCTCCTGGTCAGCGTTTTTGGGAAGCTGGCTGTTGACGATGGTATCTACCCTGAGTATTGGAATGATGGTCGGCGGCGTTGCAAAAAATTCTAAAAGTGCAAGCGTTATCGCATGCATCTTATACTTCCCGATGTTGATTTTTTCGGGTGCGACACTTCCTTTTGAGATAATGCCCGCAGCAATGCAGAAAATTGTGAGCATATTTCCAATGACACAGGGAATCAGGCTGATGAAGTCAGCTTTTCTTGGCCTGCCGATTGAAAATGCTTTATTTCCTGTCATGGTTATGATAACCGTTACAGCTATTTGCACAGGAGTTGCAGTTAAATTTTTTAAATGGGAATAAGAATCCCAAATGCAGGCAGGAGAGATTGATTCACGCGGGAAACCTCCGGGTGTTTGAGGTTGCTCAGACATATTGATAAAGGGGAACAGATTATGTGTACCAGTATTGTTTCAAACAGGAAAAAGACAATCGTTGGCTGGAATCCGGATATTTCGCTTTCTGTCGGTTTTGTCACAGTTTTGTAAGATTCTTTTTTTATAATGGATCTAACGATTGAAGCGTGCGCTGCAGATGGTGTCAGGTTATGCAGAAATACCGCACGAAGGAAAGGAGTAATTTTACGTGAAAAACACAGTGCTTCATTGTGAAAACATTATAAAAAGCTATGGAAGCGGACGGTGCAGGACGGAGGTTCTGCATGGAATCAGTCTGTCACTGCAGAAAGGGATTTTTTACAGTCTGATCGGGAAAAGCGGTTCGGGAAAAAGTACGCTGCTCTATATTCTGGGCGGGCTGCTGGAACCGGATGGAGGAAAGGTGATTCTGAATCAGAAAAGCCTGTATGAGAAAAAGAAAGAAGAGCGGGAGGAGATTCGTAAACACCATGTAGGTTTTATCTTTCAGGATTATCAGCTGCTGCCGGAACTTACGGTGGCGGAGAATATCATGCTTCCTGTAATTCTGGATGATCAGAAACCTGATCTTGAATGGGTGGATGTGATTCTGAACCGGCTGGAGCTGACAGGACTGAAGGACAGGTTCCCTGCAGAGCTTTCCGGCGGTGAACAGCAGCGCACAGCTATTGGACGGGCGGTTATGAGACGCCCGTCTCTTCTGCTTGCGGATGAACCTACGGGGAATCTTGATCAGAAGACCAGCGAACGGGTGCTGGATTTTTTGCTGGAACTGAAAAGAGAATACCAGCCTGCCATACTGATGGTTACCCATGATCTGGATCTGGCCAGAAGCGCGGAAGTCGTATTTCACATGGAAGATGGAACAATATGGGGGAATGGAAATGCATGGGAAAATGGGAAAGCATCGGAAAGTGGAAATACATGGGAAAGTAAAAATATGTGGGGTGGCGGGAGGTGAAGGCAGGATGAAGCAGCGGATGATCAAAAAGTGTTTTCACCAGAAGGCAGGTTCTGCAGTTATCTGCATATCTGTTATTATTCTGTTTCTGATGACAGTTCTGACACAGTCTTATGAAGATGTAAACAGCTATCGGCGTAAACAGACTTATGGATTTCATAATGGAGCAGTTTTTGATGCTCAGACCGGTGCCCGTGAAACTCTGTTGAAGCACAAAGCGGTAAAATCCATGGGAATCATGGAGGTGTATGGTGAGATTTTGCTGGAAGACGACCCACAGGCCAGATATCTGGGAAGTGTGGATGAGGAATTCTGCCGGATGGAACAGCTGCTTTTTCTGGAGGGCAGCTATCCGCAGAATGAAACTGAAATTGCCATGGAGGCTGTACTGCTTGATCAGATGCATATCTCCTATGAATTGGGAACACAGGTCAGTTTTCTGCTGTCGGATGAAAATGGACAGATGACAGAAAAAAGTTATACGCTCTGCGGAATTATGGATAACTGGACCAGTCACTGGCTGACAGACGGAAATACATTGTGCGGAGCTCTGATTTTACCGGGAAAGGAACGTGCTGTTTCCACCAATCTCTTCTTTCTTTCGGAACATAAAAACAGCAAACAGATGGAGGAACTGCAGTCCCGTTTTCTTTCAAAAACAGGTAATCATCTGCTGTACAACGAATATGCGTATCCGGAAAAGATAACTTCCATCAGTCTTTTTATGGAGAAAGGGGCGGGAATCGGTTTTATTGCCCTGCTTGGTGCTGGATTTCTCCTGTGCTTCCAGTTTTCTTCCTGGGCAGAAAACCGTCATCGCATGCGTGTACTCAAGCTGATTGGGCTGTCTGACCGGGATTTGCAGAAAATGTCTGTAAAAGTGATGATTTTCGCCTGGTTGAAAGCAGCAGCGGCGGGAACCGGCATCAGTTGTCTGATATGGGCAGTTGTACTGCTGGTTCTTCACAGCGGGGTACCATGGTCTGCTTTTCGGATTACAGCATTTCCTTTTCTTGTCTCTGAATCTCTGTCTTTTTTGATAATGATGGCCGGGAATCTGGTGCAGATTCAGCTGATTAAGCATACGGAGGTCATTCCAAAGGGACGGGATCTGACCCGTTGTGATGAAAGTTTGCGGTGGCAAAAAAGAAAAAAACAGAAGCGAAAGACAGATTACTGTCAGTTTTCTCCTGAGATTTTCAAAAAAATTGAAAAACAGAGATTTCGCAGACAGAACTATCTGGAACGAGGTTTCATTTTCATATCCATGGCGGTGATAATACTGTGTGCGAAAGAAATCGGAAGTCAGTATCAGTACGAAAAAGGCGTCTATCAGGAAAATTCCTGCCAGTATCGATGGGAAGGCGGGCTGTATACTGGGCTGGACCGGGAACAGATACAATCTATCCGCAATACGGAAAATATAGAGGAAGTGGATTACTGGTATGAGTTCAGTGGATGGCTGACGGGCAGAGGACAGATTCTGTATCTTGGTTACAGCGGAAGTGAGAACGACCCCTATATGGAATGCGTCAACAAAGGGAAAGATACCAGAACCGGTGAAATGGAAGTATCATTTATGGGAATCGAGCCGCACAGTCCTTTGTGGGATTATTACGCAGAATATATGGGATCTGCGGAAAATGAAATCGCCCGTGGAAATGCGGTGATGGTTTTCCTGCCGGATATTGTTCCTGCTGACGGGATTGATGATGGGCTGGTCAATTATTTCGATTTTGTAAATGTATACGGTGTTGATGAGACAGACCGGGAAATCATGCGTCCGGCGCTGCAGGAAGGAAGTAAACTGGATCTTTATGTGGACGGGAAGCAGTATTCTGTTTCCTGCGGAAAGATTCTGAGGAACTTTCACGAAAAGGGTTCCAATACAAAAAATCTGATCTCTTTTGGTACAGTTATTATGTCAGACAATCTGTACCGGAAAATGATTTCGGGAATCAAAGAGAACGGTGAGGGTGATTCCGGGAAACAGCTTCCCTGCAATCGTGTTACTGCATACGGAAACCGGTATCTGAATTATGATGTCAGCGACAGAAAAATGTCTGCTGTTTTCCGTGATAACGGAGTTATCTTTTACAATCTCAGACTGGAGCAGGAGCAGAGCCGGAAAAATTTCATATCCAATGTAATTTTCCTGCTGGGAATCATTCTGTTCACGGCAACAGCCACAACCGTGATCTGTTCCCGCAGCCGGGCCCGTTTTCTGGAATCGGAATCAGAACGAATGAAAGTACTCTTCCTGCTGGGAGAAGGAGGACGATGGTCAAAACGTCTGTATTCTGCAGAGCACCATAAATTTATTGCAGGGTGCGTGATTTTCTGGAATTTTCTGCTGATACCCGGAATGCTGCTGATTCGTTATTACGGACAGAGATGGACTTATGGAATTGCAGATTTTCATCTTTACTGGAAAGTAATGTTGTATCAGTTCCCCTGGGTATGGTATAGTATGGTACAGGTGGTTTATGTGCTGGTTCTGCTGGGAGTCAGCCGTATGTCCGGAAAGGAAGTCAGTTTCAATGGATACCATTCTCATACTGGAAGATGATTCTGCAATAAGAAGTACGACAGCACACAATCTGCGGGGAGACTATCTGGTGGAGGAAGCCGCAGATTGCGCTTCTGCCTGGCTGATTCTGGAACATGCTCCGGTCAGTCTCTGTCTGGTGGATGTGAATCTTCCTGATGGAAACGGTTTTGATTTCTGCCGCCGTCTTCGGGAAATATCGCTGATTCCGGTGATTTTTCTTACGGTGAATGACCGTGAAGACGATATAATCCGCGGGCTGGACTGCGGAGGCGATGATTATGTGACGAAGCCGTTTTCTATAAGAGAACTGCGGTACAGAATCAAGGCTCAGCTGCGCAGAAGTCATCTGACGGGAATTCCTGCCGGCAGAGGAACCGATATCAGTACTTTGTCCTGTGGTTTCCGGGAATTGTCCGGTCCGGGGCAGGAATTGAAAAGTGGTGTCTACCGGATGAATACGGAGAAAAATGAATTTACAGCAGGGAATCATAAAGTGGAACTGACCCGAACAGAATACCGGATTATGGAACTTTTGATGAGACGCCCGGGCTGTCTCGTCACGCGGGAGTTCATACTGGGACAGATCTGGGATGACAGAGGCAATTACGTGGAAAATAATACTCTGTCAGTAAATGTGAGCCGTTTGAGAAGAAAACTGAGAAAATATGTGAAAACAGACAGAATACAGACCATCAGCGGTGTGGGATACCGTCTGCTTGAAGCAGAGGAACAGGAGTAATACGAACAGGAACATATGAAAGAAAAACAGATGATGCAGACAATCAGAAACAGGAAGAGAAACAGAGGGATTTTGTTTTTGCTATCTGTGCTCTGTCTGACGGGAATGCTGGCCGGCTTGCGGTATCTGGAGAAAACTGCTGTGGGACAGGTATATTCCTATGTGGGAGCGGCAGCACAGATTGATGAAAAAACAGCTTTGGAAGCATTAAAAAACGGCATTGACGCAGATGAGGATATGAGAAATTTTTATCAGCAGAAAGGGAAAATGCTTTTAAAAGAGGCCGGTTATGCCAATACCGGTCTTTCCTATGTGAGAAAACAGATTATTTCAGACATGCTGCCGGGAATTATGCTGTTTCTGATCTGTATGGCAGCTGTCCTGATCGTTCTTCTCCTGATGCTGTGGAAAGAACGCAGTGAAACCGAACGGGTTAAGCAGAAGTATTCGGCTTTGCTGATGAGAACAGAGGCAGCAGAAACAGAATATCAGAACCGCCGGAAACAAATGGAAGTATTTGAGGAGAATCTGTATCATCAGATGAAGACGCCACTGACTCATCTCAGTCTGAAGCTGGAGGAACTGCAGGGGATGGATGATACGCCGCATCATATGGAAGATGCAAAAAGGTGCAGGATTCGTCAAACTGCAGGAGAGGCAGTCCGGCAGGTGAAAAAACTGTCCCGTATGATTACACTGCTGCTGCGTGATTATCAGATGGATGCGGAAAAGATCCGTTATCGCTATGAACTGATCAGTCTGGCGGATGTACTGGAAACGGCCTGTATGGAAGTTCGGGATATGGCCGGAGGTGATGGAAAAAGAATCTGTATGGATATGGAAGAGAACACGGAATTTATCATGAAAGGGGATGAATTCTGGCTGACTCAGTGTTTTATCGCTGTACTGGACAATGCACTGGAGCATGGAAGTCCGGGCGGGGAAGTCAGGATTTCACTTCACCAATGCAGAGGTACATATGTGGCAGCGGTATTTTCGGATGGAAGCTGTCTGCCTGCCGGAGACAGGGAACGTGTATTTGAGCGCTATTACTCCTCTGGTCCGTCAAAAAATCACTTCGGAATCGGCCTTCATATGGCACAGACAGTGATCAGGGACCATCATGGACAGATATGGCTGGAAGAAAGTTCCGTAAGTGGAAATTGTGTGGGAAAAAGAGAACGGGAAACAGAGCAGAGGAAACAGAAAACGGGTCAGGAACAAAGCGGCGTGGTATTTCTCATGGAATTTCCGGTGCTTTATGGAAAGGATACATACCTGACATAATTCATTTTATGAAAGGCATAGAGATGTTCTTTGCAAACTGACTGTGAAAAGAGATCCAAAAGGGGAGAAAAATGAACAAAGAGGAATTAAGAGAAATCTGGAAAAAGGAAGAAATGGAAGCTCATATTCACGGATGGGATTTTTCACACATTCATGGAAGATATGATGAGGAAAACGATCTGCCCTGGGATTATGAAACGATTGTTCGTCACTATCTGACAGATCAGGTTAAGCTTCTTGATTATGATACAGGAGGCGGGGAATTTCTGCTTTCGCTGCATCATCCAAACGAAAACACCGCCGCCACAGAGGGATTTCCTCCAAATGTGGAATTATGCAGAGAAACACTGCTGCCTCTGGGAATCGATTTCAGAGAATGCAGCGATCCGTCTGCAATCCCGTATAAAGATGCCTCGTTCGATCTGATGATCAACCGGCACGGTGATTTTGACGCTTATGAAATCCACCGGCTGCTGAAGGAAAAAGGCCTGTTCATTACGGAACAGGTGGGCGGGGATAATGACCGTGATCTGGTGGAAATGGTACTGCCCGGAACAGAGAAGCCTTTTCCGCATCTGAACCTGCGGGAACAGCGGCAGACATTTGAAAAAGCAGGTTTTCAGATCATCCGGGCAGAAGAAGCGTACCGGCCTGTCGTATTTTATGATGTGGGCGCATTTGTATGGTTTGCCCGCATTATTGAATGGGAATTCCCCGGTTTCTCCGTGGACCGCTGCTTCGATTCCCTGTTGAACATGCAGGAGCAGATTGAAAGAGAAGGAAAAATCCAGGGAACGATTCACCGCTATCTGATTGTTGCTGAAAAACAGAGTATATGAGGAATGATAAAATGGTAAAATCACTGATTATTTATGGAACCAATTATGGAACTGCCTCAAGGTATGCAGAGGAGCTGGCGAAAAGAACCGGGATTCAGGCAGTTTCTTTCGAGAAAGCCGTTATCCCGGAAGAATGTGAGATCATCATTTATTTCGGAGGGTTGTATGCAGGAGGAGTAAAGGGATTAAAAGAAACACTTCCTGCAATTCGTAAGACAGACTGGAAACGGTTTATGATTGTTACAGTAGGCCTCGCAGACGTGGAGGATACTGAAAATATTGAAAATATCCGCAGATCCCTGCAAAAACAGCTGCCTTCTGAAATTTATGAAAGAGCAGAGATTTATCACGTTAGAGGCGGGATTGATTATCAGAAACTGAATTTTGCTCATAAAACCATGATGAAGATGCTCTACACGAAAGCCAGAAATCTGCCGGAAGATAAAAAGAATGCAGAAGTTCGGGCGATGATCGACACATACGGAAAACAGGTGGATTTTGTGGATTTCAGGAAGCTGGATCAGATTGAGCAGGCGCTGTGAGGCACCGATTCACAGCCCGTTCCGATACTCTGTCGGCGTACACTGATTATTTTCATCTTCCGCTTCACAGTTTTGAAAAGAATTTCTCAAAAGAAGACTTCCATGTTGGCGGAAATGCCGGTATGGAAGTTTTTTTATGCGCCGGGAGGCATATATTTTTTTGATAATTTCACGTCACTGTGCTCTTTATTTATATTGTATTCTGTTCAATTTATGTACTCCATTATACACATCATATTGTCATATTATCTTTTAAAGTTGTTCGATACATACCGGATTCATTCAAAACTGCCATATTTATTCCCTGATGGAATAAATACACCCTCAATTGGAATTGCTTTTCCCGCTTTGCCTGTATAAAATATGGTCAGAAGGAGGTCATAAACATGATTATTGATTCAAATATGTACTGGCTGCCGGAAAGCCTGTTTGAGAATCCGGAGGAACTGGAAGAGTTTTTGTCTGAGATTCCTGCTTCATATGGAACCAGAGGGTTTCTGAAAGCAGACGAAGGCGACGGCCCCAAAGTAATCACCATCGAAAAACCTGCCGGTTGTCAGAATCTGGATTATGTGCAGGGCGAATACCGGATTCCCGTACAGCTTGCCGATATGGATGCGGGTCATGTGGATAAAGCGGTTCTGAAAATGCCCGGCTGCAGTGAATGGATGTCCATACAGACATGCCGCAGATTCAACGACGGCATGGCAAAGGCTGCGAAAGAGAGCGGCGGACGCCTTGTTCCCCTGGGTGTTGTTCCGCCTTATGCATCGAAAGCCTGCTTTGATGAAATCGACCGCTGCAGAAGTATGGGCTTCGGCGGATTTCAGCTGAGCGCCCACTACGGCGAATGTTATCTTGATGACGATATTTTCAGGGGATTTTTTGAAAAGCTGAACGAAGAGGAAACAACGATTTATATCCATCACACCCCTCTTCCTGTGCAGTATGATTCTCTGCTGGATTATAACAATCTCCGCAGATCTTACGGAAGATGCGCAGACCAGACCACTGCCATCTGCAGAGAGCTGTTCAGTGGTTTCTTTGACAGATATCCGAATCTGAAGATGGTACATTCCATGCTGGGAGGCGGATTCTTCGCACTGGCAAATATGCTGTTCCCGGCCAGGTCCGCCAATGAAACCGTAAAACGTTTCGATGCGGGAAATGATAAGGTAAAAGAACAGTTCAGAGATCACATTTATTTTGAAATGTCCCATGCACAGCCCTGGGGTAAAGATCAGCTGGAATGCGCTGTGAAGGTTCTGGGCGCCGATCATATTGTCTTCGGTACATCCTATCCGGTCAGAAAAGAATGGCTGACCGAAGGTGCCGCATTTGTGGAAGCGCTTGACATTTCCGACGAAGAAAAAGAAATGATCCTGTCGGGGAATGCCATGAAGCTTTATCATATCGGCGAATGATGTCAGGGCGATAAACGAAAGACCAGATTAAACAAAAAGAGAAAGGGATTGAACATGGTACAGGTTGGAGCAGGAAAAAGAAAAATCATTATCCCGGAGGAAATTCTTCCTATCGAAAAATTCCATAAAGTACATGACGATATCCATGCCAGAGTGCTCTGCATCAGGAGCGATGAGGATTTTGTTCTGGTTTCTCTGGAATTGACATCCCTGAGAGAGTATGAAATACGGAAATTAAGGAGAATGATCAGCGAACGGCTGAATATTCAGGAAAAATATATCTGGATCTGTGTTACGCACACATTTTCCGCTCCCCATACCCGCTCGGAGAAACAGCTGCTGAAACCGGAAATCAGAAGAACCAATGACTGCTTCTGTCAGGCGCTGGAACAGGCGGTGGAAGAAGCATTAACAGAGGCAGTGCATGCTTTGCAGGAAGCGCAGATATGCTGTTTATCGGACTGCAGTGACGTCAATATAAATCGCGATGAGGAAACACCGGACGGCTGGTGGCTCGGATTTGATGACAGTGGATTTTCTGATAAAACATTGCCTGTTGTTTGCTTTAAGGATCCTGCAGGAAAGCCTATTGCGGTTCTCTACAATTATGACGTCCAGTCCTCCATCATGGACAATGTATTAAACAGTGAAGGTTACCGCCATATCAGCGGTGATCTGGCCGGAAGAGCTTCCCGGTATGTGGAAGAGCGGTATCCCGGTAGTGTAGTTTTCTTCCTTCTGGGAGCAGCCGGTGACCAGGCCCCCCGCCTGAAGGCACAGATGGATGCCCGGAAAAAAGGAACCATTACGGAGGCAGAGAAAGATGCTTTATACTCGGCAGGCTTTGCGTATATCGACAAAGCCGGTGCAGAACTTGGCCGGGACGTGGTTCGGACAGTAGAAAATAATAACTGTAACGGCAAAGAAAATATTTGCAGGCAAAAAAAGAACCGTTGTAAAAATGATGTTTCCCGGATGCAGCTTTCCCGGAAAGTAATCGTCTGTGACGGTCAGGTTCCTCCTGCCGATATGCATGATCTTCACGCCACCAGAAGTTACAATTATCGGAAAAACGGGCAGTTGGAAACTCCCATAGACATTCTTATACTGGAAGATATGGCCTTTATCGGCGTACAGCCCGAATTATGCAGCATCACCGCCAGCCAGATCAGAAAAGAATCGCCTTATCCGCTGACTTTTGTCATGACGATGGTAAACGGTATCGCAAAATACATGGCTGATGAAAAAAGTTATGAAAGAATGAGTTATGAAGCCATGAATTCCGGCTTTGGAAAAGGCTCTGCGGAGCTTTTGCGGGATGAGGCAATCCGTCTTCTGAAGAGTGCGGAATCAGAATGATATCAAAATCAGCGCAACAGAAATGGCAGAACAAAAATCAGAACAGCGCTGTAAAAACAGAACTGTAGAATAGAAATACAGGAATAGAAGGATTAGAGTAAAATTTACTGGAAGGAGGAGATTACAATGAAAATCGGAACATCAAGATATTGTCTTACCCCGGAAAAACAGTTTTATCTGATTGGATTCCGGAGTCCGAATCGTTTCGAGCCTGCCTCGGGTGTTCATGATGACATTTACTGCAATTCTCTTTTATTCGAAGAAAACGGACAAGAGTTATTTCTGTTTTCTGCGGATTTTCTGGAATTCGAAGAAGAGATGGCAGAAGATGTAAAGACCATGATGCAGGAAACCTTTGGTCTGGAGAGAGATATGGTACTGTTATGTGCCACACATAATCATTCTTCAGTTGTTTCCTATCATAAATCCTGGTATACAGGCAAATTTGATCAGAGCTATTATGATCATCTTCTGGAGATTATCAAAGACAGCTACAGAACCTGCCGCGAGAATGCCAGAGAGGCCAGCGCCAGATTCGGAAAGAAGACCATCCTCGGATATTACGGTAATCGGAATCATCCGGGACAGCCTGCCGACAATGAAGTGATTGTTGTAAAGTTTCTGGATGAATCCGGAAATGCGTTTGCAGGGCTTATCAACTGGGCTGTTCACTCCACTGTAATCAGTGCGGAAAACACATGGCTGACTGCCGAGCTTGCAGGAAATGTCAGCAAAAAGCTTGGTGATACATTCGGATTTTATCCGGCGATGGTTGTAGGAGCAGCAGGTGACTGCAGCAACCGCAACGAACGACAGGGAAACGATTTCAACGAACTGGAAAGAGTTTCCACCCTTCTGGCAAAGGAAATTGCCGATATTGAAGTTGATCAGGAGCTTGAACTGGGCGAAATCCGGTATCAGACTCTTTTCCATACAATTCATAATCTTCCTGAGGAGCCTGAGGAAAAACCGTTCCATCTGGATGCCAAAGCATCTGTCATTCAGCTGGGCAGCCTGCAGATCTTTGTATTTCCCGGTGAACTGGGTTCTGCTTTCGGAATTCAGCTGAAACAGGCATACGATGGATCGGCAATTGTCAGCGGATACACCAACGGATATTATGAGTACTTTTTGCCTGCATGCGAATACGGATTATCTTTTGAAACATCAAACAGCAAGATCCCCAAAGGTGAACCGGAAAAACTGATCCGCAAATTTATCCAGGCTTCTGAGCGGCTTAAAAAGGAGGATAATCATGAGTGAGTATAGTATTTTAACTGCACCGGTCAGCGGACAGTGTGTTGACCTGAGTACCGTGCCGGATGAAATGTTCTCTTCACGTGCCATGGGTGACGGTGTTGCTTTTGTTTATGACGGTGACACGGTCGTGGCACCCTGCAGCGGCGAAATTTCTGTTGTGGCTGAGACCAGACATGCTGTTGGTCTGATGAGCGACGATGGTCTGGAACTGCTGATTCATGTAGGTGTGGACACAGTTGCTCTGAACGGCAGAGGCTTTGAAGCGCTGGTTAAAACAGGACAGAAGGTCAGTCAGGGAACCCCGCTGCTGAAACTGGACCGCAAATTCCTGCAGGAGCAGAAGGTCAATCTGATCACCCCCATGATCATTACCAATGAAGATGAACTGGCTGAACTGAAGATTGGTGAGACAGGTCGTACTGTGGAAGCAGGAAAGACCGCTGTCGCTGAGTATATCGGCAGTAAACAGCCTGAACAAAAGAAGGAGACTGAGAAAAAGATGAAATATCAGGATTTATGTGAAGCCGTCATTAAAAATGTGGGCGGCAAAGAAAATGTTGTCAGTGTAACTCACTGCGTAACCCGTCTGCGTTTTAAGCTGCAGGACGAGAGCAAAGCCAACACTGAGGTTCTGAAGAATACAAAAGGTGTTCTTCAGGTAATCCAGAGCGGCGGTCAGTATCAGGTCGTAGTAGGACCTCAGGTAGGCGAAATTTATAAAGACCTGTGCCGGATCGGCGGATTCTCCGCAGGAGAGGCAGCACCTGCTGCGGCAGCTCCCCAGCAGGAAAAGAGCGGTAATCTGATTTCCCGCTTCCTGATTACCATGACCGGAATCTTTAATCCTCTGCTGAGTCTGCTGATGGCCAGTGGTATGATCAAAGCGGTACTGGTTCTGCTCACGGTTCTGGGCGTGCTGGATAAAGCAAGTGGTACATATACCATTCTCTATGGCATGGGTGACGCACTGTTTTACTTCTTCCCCATTGTAGTGGGCTGGTCTGCAGCAAAGAAATTCGGTATAAAAGAAATATACGGTATTGTAATCGGCGGTGTCCTGACTTACCCTTCTTTGGTAGCTTTATCCAGCGGAGAAGCATTGTATACCGTATTTACCGGAACTCCCTTTGAAAGCCAGGTATATACCACTTTCCTTGGTATTCCCGTAATCCTGCCTTCAGCCGGATATGCAAGCTCGGTTATCCCCGCGATCCTTATCGTATTCTTTGCTTCAATCCTTTATAAATTTTTCCAGACACATCTGCCGGCCATGCTGCGGAATTTCTTTACTCCGTTCCTGACGCTGCTGATCACCATGCCGATCGGTTTCCTGGTAATCGGACCTGTTGCCATCTTCATTCAGGGTATTCTGACCACTCTCATAAGCTTTGTTATCGGTATCAACACCGGTCTGGCAGGTCTGCTGATTGGTACATTCTGGACCATCCTGGTACTCTTTGGTCTGCATATGCCTGTCATTATGATGTTCCAGCTGAATATCGTAACACAGGGCTTTGATAACATCAACCCTCTGATTTTCGCCGGTGCTCTGGCTAATATGGGTGCCTGCCTGGGTGTATACCTGCGCAGTAAAGATGCCGATGAACGTCAGAACCTTTTGATTCCTTCCTTCGTTTCCGCATTCTTCGGTATCAGTGAACCCGCTCTTTACGGTGTACTGATTCCCCGCCGGAAACTGCTGGCAACCACCCTGCTTTCCGCTGGTGTAGGCGGCATGATCGCCGGCTTCGGCGGCGCTACTCTGTGGAACATGTCCACCTCTGGCCCTCTTGGTCTGCCCGGATTCATCAATCCTGCCGGCATTGATATGGGATTCATCAGTCTGTGTATCGGCGCAGTAGCAGCTTTTGTACTGGCAACCATCGCAGGTTATGTATTTGGCGGTTCCAAGGACGAAGTTGCCCTTCAGCTGGGAGATAAATAATAAACAGTAAACCACAATAGATACTGCGGGAAAACGGGTTATATAATAACCCGGGACTTTCCGGTGATATTATGAAAGGGGCTGTCCTGAAAACGTAATTCAGAGACACCCTCTTTTTAGTATGTATCTTTTATTTTCCAGCTTTTTTCAGTTTTACACAATCGATAAAATGACGTGCCACCAGCGACAGCTGTGTATCTTTTTTATAATACAGATTGATCTTTGTTGTAATGACCGGAGCAACATCAACAATGGAAATACTCCGATTTGCAAAGGATTCTACCGGCTTTCTCATAAGGAGAGCGACTCCCATTCCCTTCTCCACAAGATCGACGATATTTTCCGCACGCTTTCCCGTGAAAATAATGTCCGGTGAAAAGCCTGCTGCCTCGCATGCCCGCGTGCAGATATTGAACAGCATGGTATCCGGCTGGAGAAATAAAAATCTCTCATTTTTCAGCCTGGCAATATCAACGGATGTTTCCTGTGCCAGAGGATGCCCGGCCGGAAATACAGCAGCAAGACGGTCTGTAGTAAAGGGCAGCTTGCTGAATTCATCATCTTCTTCCTTCATATCCCGGATAAACGCCAGATCACATTTATTCTGGCGAAGCAGATCTTTCAGCGCCGCCGATTCTCCCTCCACAAGACGAACAGAAAACTTATTGTTTTCCTCCTGAAATTTCATGATACAGTCCGTAATCTGATATGGCGCAATCATGGGAACAGAGCCGATTACAATGGACTGATGCTGATTCTGCGTCCGGTTCAGTATGGCCGTTGTATACTGATACTGAAGATCAGCAATCTCTTTTGCGTAAGGGAGAAACAGTTCCCCGAATTCGCTTAACGACACCTTTCTGGTTGTACGGTCAAAAAGTGAAACGCCCAGATCCTTTTCCAGGGCCTTGATATGCTTGGACAAAGAGGACTGTGAAATAAACAGCGCATCGGAAGCTTCCAGATAATTCTGTGTCTCAGCGAGTATAACAAATTCTTTGATGTAACTAATCTCCATCCATTAAACCTCTCAGATCGTATATTGAATATTCCTTTTGTGAAACCAGGGCTTGTTCAGGGGTATGAATGTGTGTTTCAATGACTGCCCCTTCGTATTTCAGATGATAAACTTATCTTACACGACAGAAAGGAAAAAATCAATCTGATTTGCGGCATTCGATAAAAGGAAGATTTAATCAAACAATACAATCGTATTCAGATGGATCTGTGATATAATTCAGGATGAGGTGACAAATACTATGAATATCAGAGATCTTGAGGTGTTTATAACGGTGGCAAATACCGGTAATCTTACAAAAGCATCAAAACTTCTTTATATGACCCCTCAGGGTGTCAGTAAAGTGATAAAAAATCTGGAAAGTGAAAGTGACTGTGAACTTTTTCTGCGTACAGGAAACGGAATGGAGCTTTCTGAATGCGGTAAATATTTTCTTGAGTATGCAGAAAACGCAAAATCCGAATATTATCATATGAGAAAAAAAGTTCTTCGGATTAAGCAGAAAGAACGTGGGGTAGTCGATTTGCTTTCCGCTTTTGGTATCCTGCGTCTGGTGACACCGGAGTGTCTTCTGGATTTTAAGCAGAAATATCCGGAAATAGAATTTCACCATAGAGAATGCCCGGACAGGCAGGTAGAACGATGGTTTCTGTCCGGTGAAGGAAATGTCGCTTTCTCGCTGGCTCCCTGTGACGAAGAATTGTATGATGTACTGGAACTGGCAGCATTTCCTGTCAAACTTCTGGTGAATAAAAAGCATCCTCTCAGCCGGAAAAGTGCAGTTACCATACAGGATCTGAAAGGGGAGCCGCTGTACATAGAAAGCAGAGAATTCAAGATTCATGACATGATTGTAAATAAATGCCATGAAGCCGGATTTGAACCGGATATTGTATTTGAAACGAGCGGATTCAGTCTGTGCCACAAAATGGTCAGAGAAAATAAAGGCATTTCTGTTACTGTGGATTTTGTTTTTGATGATATGGGGTTTAACAATATGGTGCTTATCCCCTTTTCCGATGGTATCTATGAATGGAAAATCTGCATGCTTACCCGGAAAAATGAAATTGTCGGTAATGGAGTTGATATCTTTCAGAAGCATATCAAAAACTGGATGGATAAAATCCGGGAAGGATGCATCACAAGATAGTTGAAGAACTGTAACAAAAAGTTGACAAAGTTCCTGAAATTTCTCTTTTTGCACAAAAAAAGAAGAATTTCAGGAACTTTTTTTCGAATTTTTCTAACTTATAGATATTATCTACTTATTTATAGATAATGAAAACTGGAAAAGAAAAGAGAGAGATGATAGACTTATAGAAAACATTCGCATCATAATATAAGGAGGAAAAATAAATGAATATTGGAGTAACAGAGATCAGCCCCAGAGCGGTGCAGCAGGCAGCAGAAAAAAAGTTTAAAGGCGGTTATTACTGCTGTGAGGCACTGATCAGTGCAATCCGTGAGGAATTCAAACTGGATGTTCCGGAGGAAGTCGTTGCAATGGCATCCGGTATGGCAGTAGGTGCAGGAAAATCAGGCTGTGTCTGCGGTGCATTTAACGGAGGCATCCTTGCGCTGGGAATGTTCTTCGGACGTACAGAGCAGGATGGACCGACAAATCCCAAAAGCATCAAGTGTATGGAACTTACAAAAGAGCTTCATGACTGGTTTAAAAAGGCAAATCTGAAGAAAGCAATCTGCTGCCGTGTTCTTACAAAAGAATTCGATAAAGGAAAAGGTGAGCATAAAGAGCAGTGTATTTTCTTTACAGGCCTGTGCACATGGAAAGTTGCTCAGATTGTCTGCCGTGAACTGGGTATCAAAAATCTGGATGAGATTGATGAGCCCGCGCCCAGACGAACACTGGATGAAATCTGAAAACAATTCACGGAAAAATATCGACATAAGGAAAAATCGACATGAAGAATATAATTAAAAAAGTTCCCATACCTCTCTGCGGGGTTATGCTGGGCGCTGCAGCACTTGGCAATTTATTACAGAGTTACGGAGAAGGAATCCGTTCTGTATGCGGAATAGCGGCAGCATTTTTACTGGTTCTGGTACTTCTGAAACTGATCCTGTTTCCTCAGATGATCCGGGAAGATATGCAGAATCCGATTATGGCCAGTGTATCCGGAACCTTTCCGATGGCGCTGATGCTTCTCAGCACCTATGTAAAACCGTTGATCGGACCGGCAGCAATGTATATCTGGTTTCTGGCCATTGCATTACATATTGTATTGATTATTTATTTTACAATGAAGTTTATCTTAAAGCTTCAGCTTCCGAAGGTATTTGCAAGTTACTACATCGTATATGTGGGAATTGCGGTAGCTGCAGTTACTGCACCGGCCTATGAAAAGACCGGAATCGGAGCAGCTGCTTTCTGGTTTGGTTTTGTAACGCTGATTCTATTGCTGATTCTCGTAACCATGCGTTATGTAAAATGCCCGGAAGTCCCGGAACCTGCACAGCCGCTGATCTGTATCTATGCAGCGCCTGTAAGTCTCTGTATTGCCGGATATGTACAGTCGGTAACACCGAAATCAAGAGGATTCCTGCTGGCGATGCTTGCAGCAGCAACGTTGATTTATATATTTGCCCTTGTCAAAGCCATCGGATATCTGAAACTGAAATTCTATCCCAGTTATGCAGCTTTTACATTCCCGTTTATAATCAGTGCGATCGCAACCAAGCAGACCATGGCATGTCTTGCAAATATGGGACAGCCCATGCCGGTTCTTCAGTATGCAGTACTGATTGAAACTGTCATTGCAGTGGTTCTGGTGGTTTACACTTACATCAGATTTATGGGATTTATTTTTGCAGATAACAAATAATGTTAATGAATGATGGAAACTCCCCTTACAGGAATGTAAAAATTCCCGTTGGGGTGTTTCTTTTTTGATGCTTTTTCCTGATTTTATTTTGAACCTAAATTCATCTGAGCCTGCATAGAATTAAAAATATTTGCGATTTTTTGATAAAATAATATAAAATCAAGAACCGTTTATCGGTTGGTGACGACTGATAAATATAGAGCAATGATTTCTAAAATTGCTCTGCAATACAGGCGCTTGTAAATTTGGAGGTTATTAATGAATCAGCAGGAACTGACTGAACTGATTGAGTATTATGGCAGGGACATTTACAGCTTTTGTCTGTCCCTTACAGGGAATCGGGTGGATGCAGATGACTTGTATCAGGAAACGTTTCTTACGGTGATCCGAAAAAAGTCGAATCTGGTTATAGAATCAAATCCGAAGAGCTATCTTCTGACTATTGCAATCCGACGATGGAAGGATAAAAAAAGAACATATGGAAGACGAAAACGAATCGTGCCCATGGAATCGCTTGATCAGCTGGCTGAAAAACGTGGAAATGGATCAGGCATTTCATCAAAGTCTGTGCGAATGGATGACACAGATTATATTACCGATAATCAACCGGAACAGATGGTACTGGAACGGGAGATACAGGAGGAAATCCGTAAACTGGTCAGGGAACTTGATGATAAACTGAGAATTCCCGTGTACTTGTATTACATGGAGGAACTGACGGTGGAAGATATTGGGCGTATGCTGCATCTTCCCTGCGGAACTGTAAAAAGCAGGATGCACAGGGGGAGACGGATTTTAAAAGAAAGGCTGGTGGAACTTGGTTATGAGATTTAATAAAGAATCAGAGAAATCCGGAAATGGAATAACCCGGAATCGGAATAACGATTTATATTTTGAACAGCTTTTGAAAAAAGCTCTGAAACCCGTTGCTGAACCGGGTCAGCAGGTGAATGCAAAGTTAATGGAGCAGGTAGATGCGATGGATTCCGCCTGTGGTGGGAGATATCGCATTCCGGCATTTATGTTGGCTGTATTCTGTATTTTGTTGTTAGGGAGTATTTCCGTCGCGGCAGCTGTTCATTTTTTGTCGCCAACGGAAATTGCAGAAGATCTGGAAGATATTCGTTTGTCAGAAGCCCTGGATAAAGAGAATGATCTGAATGGATATGAAAGCCAGGTAGTGGGAGGGTTTAAAGTGACTTTTCTCGGTCTGCTGTCAGGAGAGGATATATCGGACAGCATAATGCATGATAATAGTATTAGTTCCGGTACTTATGCGGTGATTGCTTTAGAAAACGCAGACGGAACGCCCATGACTGAACGGCTTTGTGACTGGCAGTACAGCTGTAATCAGATGTTTCTGGTAGAAGGATATGGACTGACTCATTGCATTGCAAATTCCGCGAAAGGTTATTCAAGAAACGGAATCATTTATTACATTTTTGAAGCAGATAATGTGGAAATATTTGCAGACCGGATAGTATATTTGGCTGTTTATGGAAAAAAACTGGATGATGAAATGCAGCATGATGAGCAATTGTATACGGACCCGTATCTTTATGATGAAGATACAGGAAAAGTCAGCCGCAACGAAGCTTATGAGGGAATGAATGCTTTATTTGAAATACCGCTGGATCCGGAAAAGGCAGATCCGAAGGCGGCTGAAGAATATATGCAAAATCATTAGTAAAGGAATTTTCATTGGCAAAAGAATTTCAGCAGCTAAGAAAAAACGTGAGGTGTGAAAAGATGCAATGCAGTTCCAGGAGGAAGATATGTACAAAAACAAGGCTATTAAATTAACAGGTGTTTTGCTGGTTTTGTTTCTGACAGCATGCAGAAATGAAACTGTATCAGAAATGAAACAAAGCGCTGACGATATTTTTTCCGATTTAGACACTGTAAACAATTCAGAGGGAATATCTTCATCAATAATAATAGAAACAGGTGTGTATCAGGGCCCTGATACTATGGAATTTGTTTATGATGGATCCCCCATCGAATTTGATTATTTTATGGATGCTGACGGGGCATGTGAAATGGGGCTGAAAATTTATGTCAATGGTTTTTCACAGCCGTATCTGGCAGATGGAGAAGAAACTTTTATGCATGTTGTCAGTTTAAATGATGAAATGAAAGTATTCCATGTATCTTTTCAGCCGGTCGATGGAGAGAAAGGAGAGGCAGCAGAGCTTCTTTTTACATCGGTTTTTAATCCAATCGTGATGGAGCCGGATGAAAATGGATCCGTTAATTTTGGTAATAATCAAAATATGTCATCTCCATTATTCTGGTCGATTAATATGAAAAGTGATTGCCGGTCAGGGAAGATATCTGTTGAGGATCTGAATTCAACTGCTGTCTGCAGGAATTTCACAGAGGAGGAAAAAGCTTCGTTTATTCATTCTGACGTATCCGGCAACAGGAAAGATGACCTGGATTATTTTCATCTGGAACTCTGGAATGAAAAAAGAATCGATGAAAGCACTATTCCATGGGAGGAAGATGGCATGATTTCTTTAAAATTATATGGAGGAAACGAAAGCGTTTACCGGGTGTCTTTTTACAGTAATTTTGAACTTTTCACCACTTTACAACTTTTTGAATAAAAAATATCGTACAGGGACTTTCTGATGTATAATAAGCTTGCTACAACTATTACAAAGGAAAGTGACCCTGTACGACAAACTCATTATACAACGAAAAGAACCTGATTGGTAG
>JAXDZY010000011.1:0-24422 GCA_034086685.1 Lachnospiraceae bacterium | reverse complement strand
AGAAAGCTGAACGCTGTGATCCCATATCATCATGGAACAGGATCATATCTGCATGATAATACTTTCTGGCAATCTTCATCAGTTCAATGTACCAGTCAATCATTTTGTCATAAAAAGCAGTCAGGGCTTCCGGCTCCTCGATCAAGTAGCAGAAAGTATCCTCAAAGCTGGTCAGATCCGCAGTTCTTTCAAACAACCCGTTTACAATAACAAAATAGCTGAAACGGTCTTCTGCAATACGTCCTTTGTAGTTTTCTTCATAATCCTTTTTCCAGTCAATGGCTGTCAGATCCGGCCATACAATTTCTTCTCTCCATCTGGTAATATCCGACAATCTTCTTGTACCCGGCTTAACCATGGCTGCCTTTGTCAGCGGTTCGTATTCCCACTGAATTCCAAACCAGTCTGTACCGCCGAAATTTCTTGCTGCAGCATCAGGCATGACAAGAGGCTGAATCGCATTGTTATCCAGCGTCTGATTGGGAACCCACAGCGGCATTTTCCCTTCCAGCATACGGATCATATTTTCCTTCGGTGTAATCGGATAATTGTATCTGGGAACAATGGAATCCGGGGCACCGTAAATGCCGGGCATACTGTACTCACCTGTAATTTTCAGTTCTTCCTCATTAAATGTACTCATTTTATATCCTCTCCTTTCAACAGCATTTTATGCAAAACATAATTCTGAAGATTTTTACATGGTCAGAAATCCAAGCAGCCTCAGTGCCACAGGTACCCACAATGTAACACACAACAGAATCACTGCCTGTACCGGTGCGGAAACCTTCGGCATATCTGTCATTTTATAGTAACCTGTCGAATAAGTCAGAAGCGGTACCGTATCCAGAGGCAGCAGAAAACAGCAGGATGCACAGATGACCAGCGGTACGATCAGCAGAGCCGGTGATACTTCCCACAATCCGGCTACTGAAATCAGCGGACCGCCCAGCATGGTAATCAGTGCAGGACCAATGGGAATCGGTATCAGCAAAAGGAACACCAGCAGACTGATCAGCGCAGCGATCAGGTGCACCGGAAGATTCATCTGACCGTCAAACAGCAGGTTCACCAGCCACGTGCTGACACCATTGGCCGATAAAGCATTTCCCAGTGACATCATGGTTCCAATCAGGAAAAAAGATGTCCAGCTTACACACTGACTGTATTCTTTCCATGTGAAAATCTCCACTCCGGGCACAAACAGAAATGCAAATCCCACCATTCCCACCACCGTAATATTCAGTACAGGGAACCAGGAGGACAGTACCCAGAGAATAAACAGGGCAGATACCACAACTCCAACATATTTTTCTTTAAAGGACAGCTGCTTTGGAATATCCAGTGACCGCATATAGCGATTGACACTGTCCGCATCGATTTCCGCAGGCTTGAAAACAAGCATGGTGATTTTCCAGGCTGCAAAAAGACAAACAATTGCAATGGGAATACCAATGGCCATCCACTGTACAAATGAAATGCGGATTCCCGCTTCCTCCAGAAAATCCATTCCCAGCATATTCAGGGGACTTCCCGCAGGTGTCATCATACCACCGATCATACTGGCAATGGGAAGGCCGATCATGAATGCTTTTCCGCTGTGCAGGCGTTTCTGTTCATCCTCATATACATGCAGGAAATTGGACACAACCGATACCAGAACCGCTGTTGTTGCCACATTTGACATAATGGAAGACAGAAGAGCTGCACACAGCATAAATGCAAGAAGTATATTTTTCGTTTTCGTGCCGAAAATCCGTATCAGAAGTGCCAAAAGCCGGTTTGAAAGAGGAACCCTGGCTATGGCCTCGGAAATTCCGAATGATACCAGCACAAAAAACAGAATATAATGGGTGTAACCGGACAAAGCCTGCGAAATATTGGGAGTTACCCCGAATATAACCATCAGAGGAATTCCCAGCATACAGATTACTCCCAAAGGCAGAGGTTCCAGTACCATCGCCAGAATCATCGCAATCAAAACCCCCAGCGTGTTGATTCCGGCCCGGCCAAGTCCTATGCTTTCAGGGACAAAATACATCCCGATCAGTACGGCAACGGATAATACCGCTCCCAAAATCCGGGATTTCTTATTGTTCATAAAACTACTCCTTCTCTCTGATTGTACAATCTTCACGTCTCACGATTAATCATAGACTAAGTATAATTCAAAGCAGGCAGACGGTAAATCCGCACAAAGTTCATATCTTTCCGTTTTCGTTTCTACATTTTGTACAGCTGATAACGTCAAAACGACAAAAATACCGACAAATTAGACATTGCCATTGCAAACAGAGCCTGAATCCTATATACTGAAAAACAACTGCAATATCAGGAGTCTTTTTTTCTCCTGATGCAGGGAATCTTCAGAAAAAAGGAGTTATTTATGTACGAACAGCTTTATACATCCATTCCGGATGTTAATGCCTATCTGAAACGGCTTCAGCTGCCCGCTCCCGCGCAGCCCGATACAGACTATCTGGATACTCTTATCTATGCCCATCAGATGCGCATCGTGTTTGAAAACATGGATTCCTGCAGACTGCAGAAATCCATATCTCTTGAAATCCCTGCTCTTTTTCAGAAAATCATCATGAAACACAGAGGCGGCTACTGTTTTGAATTGAACGCACTGTGCGCACAGCTTCTGAAGGATCTGGGTTATCATACATATGGCTGTATGGCACGCATTATCCGGAATAAGGATTTTATCCCCCCGGTTCTTCACCGGGTCAATCTGGCTGAAATTGACGGCAGACTTTATTTTTATGATGTGGGGTACGGCGGTCCCATGCCTCCCTGCGCCCTTCTGGTGAAAGATGGTTTTTCAAGAACCATGCACGGAGAAACCTACCATATGAACAGAGAAGATGACTACTGGTGGACAGTCAGCAGAACCACCTCCCGCGGCGGTCTGGAACGGATTCTTCAATTTTACACCATGCCTCAGGATAATGTTTCTTTCGTTCCCATTAATTCATACTGCTGCACAAGTCCTGATTCTATTTTTACACAGATTCCTTTTCTCAATCGCCGGACACCGAACGGAAGCATGGGAATCATGGGCAATACGCTGACCATTACAGAAAACGGAACCTCTGTACAGAGGGAACTGACCGGAAAAGCCGATTTTTATGAAGTGCTGGAAAATGATTTCGAATTGAAACTTCCTGTCTGAGTTACTGATTGCCAAAACACAAGAAGACCGCTGCTGCCCTGATAAAAGGGGAAGCAGCGGTCTTCCGGAAGATGTTATGCTATTCATTGGGACGTTTATAAAACCGCCCTGTCAGCTGCTCTGTCCTGACAATATTGATAAAGGCTTTTTCATCAATCTTTCTGATTGCCCTGACCACCTGTTTGCTTTCTTCACTGGAAACCACAGAATAAATGATCTGCTTTTCCTTGTGCTCATAGGAACCCTCCCCTTGAAGAAGAGTAGCACCATGATGAGTGATTGCGGAAATTTCTTCATAGACTTCTTTCGGATAATCTGTCACAATAAATAATGTCTGCTGCTGATACCGTTTGTACCGCATATGCAGTACCTGAGTCGATGCAAACTGAAATATTATTGAGTACAGTGCCCGGTCCCAGCCAAACAGAATGCCTGCCAGTCCCAGAATCAGCACGTTGATTCCAAAAATAATGTTCCAGGAATCGACGCCTTTCCTTTCCGAAAGGAAAATCGCCACAAAATCCAATCCGCCCGATGTGGCTCCCATCTGAAGACACACACTGATGACAAAACCATTGATGATTCCTCCGAAAATACAGATCAGAAGAATATCATAGGTAATAATATGTGCCGGTATAATATCCACAAGAATACTGTTCAGCACAATCACCAGGCAGGAATACAGGGTGAATTTTTTCCCTATATACCGGTATCCGATATAAATGGGGCCCAGATTCAAAAGCAGATTAATGACAGAATACGGTGGTGTAAACTGCAGAAACTCTGCACAGCAATGCTGAATCAGCAGCGTCATTCCCGTCACACCGCCCGGATACAGATCCCCGGTCCTTACAAATGACTTGATGTTGACCGCCATTAAGACTGCTGCTGCACTGATTATGAAAATCCTCTGCAATTCTTTTTTCCAGTCTGTTTTGCTTTCCATTGTTTTGTTTCTCATTACTTTCCTCACATTACTTTAGTATATCCTGACGGATACAACACCATTGTACTATATTTTCCAGGGGAATTGTAGTACCGCATAACACATAAAACGGAAAAATATCCTATCCGCAATTTGTTCAACTGACTCACTCATCCTTGGTACGTTGTGTAGTATTGCCCCTTTACTGCTGTCCGTTGTAAAATATACATAATAAGGGGGGACTTCTAATGTCGCATCTAAAAGAACGGAACGGTAAATCCTTTATTTTTTATCTGAACATGCAGATCATTGTGGATGAACTGCAGGATTACCAGATTATGTTTCAATATTGTCCCGGTGACACCACTCCGCGCCTGACTCATGTGAAAGTATATAATAATCGACAGATTCCCGACTACCATCAGGTTTCCATTATCAGGGCAGAAGATTTTGACAGTACATTAGCCAGTATGTCCAATGCATCCTTTATCGTACTCGGTGCCTGTCCGAAATCCATAACCTGCCTTTGTTCTGCCATATTTATTCTTACTCCCATGGATATCCTTGAAGTTCTGGATATTGTTCAGAATGTATTTGAATACAATGCGCAATGGGCCGGAAATCTGCAGACAGCTCTTATTGAAGACTACAGTCTGGATGAAATCTGTCAGATTTCTCAGCCATATTTCAACAATCCCATCTTTATTCACAGTCCTCAATACTATATTCTGGGCAGTTCCGGCTGGATTCCGGGCATGAGTGAATGGGATCATGATAAAATTACGGGACGAAGCATGATCAGCGCTGATCTCATCAACAATTTCAAAACAGATCCGGAGTACATGGAAACAATGACCACCCGGGGAGCACACATTTACAGCGGTAATTTCCGCTCTTTTCGCTGCGCCTATGTAAATCTGTGGGATTCCGCAGGCAGCTATGAGGGGCGGCTCTGCATCAATGAACTTCTTTCTTCCCTTAAGCCGGGACAATTCCACTCCATGGAATATTTTTCTCAGATCATTACTGCTTTTTTCCGGAAAAACAGTACCAAAAAACGCTCCGTCGTCCGTCCCTTTGAAGATTTTCTCCGGGGGCTTCTGGAGGGTACCGTCAAGGATATGTTTCTATACGATACAGTTCTTTCCAGACAGGGCTGGAAGCAATATGACCGCTACGTCTGTATCAAAGTAACCATGAACGACGATCACATGGGAACGGGAACCATAACCAGCACCTGCAATCTGATACGGGCGCAGTTTCACGGTTCCGCCGCCTTTTACTATAAAAACAGCATTCTGGTAGTGATCAACATGAGTCTTCCGGGAAGCACTCCAACCATCAATGACTGCCTTTCCCAGCTTTCACCGATCGTACGCGAAGGTCTGCTGAAAGCCGGCAGCAGCAATGAATTTGGCGATCTGGCGCTGCTCCCCCAGTTCTATATTCAGGCTGACCTGGCACTGACATACGGCAATCAGAATGATGCCACAAAGTGGTGTCACCGTTTCCAGGAGGTGGCATTATCCTACTGTGTCCATCAGGCATGCCAGCAGCTGGACGCCCGTTTTATCTGCGCACCGGATCTGATACGTCTTCAGGAGTATGACGATGAAAATGAATCTGATCTCTACAATACTCTGAAAATCTATCTTCAGAATGACCGGAATGCCACAAAAACCGCTCAGATTCTGTACATCCACCGAAGTACACTGTTTTATCGCCTGGATAAGATCAAAAAACTCATAGAACTGAATCTGGATCAGATCAATGACTCTCTCTACCTGAGGCTTTCCTTCTATATGATGGAAATAAACGATAAAAAGACCGAATAAACTGCCCGCAGGCATCGTTATGTATCCTGCCTGCCTTCGTCAGAACGTTCGCCCGCCGGGCGCACAAAAAAAGCCGGTATCCGCAGATTTTCTGCGAAACCGGCTTTTTTGATGACCTGAAATATTTTTTTATAACGAATAGGTTTCTGCGTTATAACGTTCAATCTCATCATAAATGATGGGATCCAGTTCTTTGAACATTGCTCCGGGAAGACCGTATGTAAGGCTGGGGATAAAGTTTCCGCCGGGACCGTATTCACGACATGCGCGGCGTACTTCCGTACGTACTTCTTCTTCACTTACGCCTGCACGGTCAATGACTGAATCAATTCCACCCATAAGAGCCATACGTCCGTTCAGTTTTTTCTGAATGGCCGGAATGTTATTGGTAGGCAGTACGCCCTGCCATATGTCGATTCCCAGTTCCACCATGTCTTCCACAATGGGTTCGCAGTAGGAATCTGCATGGTGCATGATGATCACGCCATGTTCCTTCATATATCCGTACATTTTCACATACTGAGGTTTGATGATCTCTCTCCATACCTCCGGGCTCATGAACAGACTGTTCTTGCTGCCCCAGTCATCATGTGATATGATAACATCGGGTTTCAGATAGTCCACCAGAAGCTTTGTGTACTGGAAACGGTATTCACCAACTGCTTCCGCCAGTTCCAGCATATCATCGGGCTCCAGCAGAAGGTTCATCAGTGTATCTTCAAATCCCATCAGATGATGCAGTTCTTCAAAAACACCGGTTCCCATGAAAGACATAACCAGTTTATCATCCTGTCTGATCTTTGCTGCCGCCTCCAGAGCCGGTTCCCAGTCGGCGGGATTGGAACAGTTGGCGACCAGATCCGGAACAACCACATAGTTTCTCCATTCCGTAATATCCGGGCATACCTTATTATCTGCTGTAATGTGAGGCATGGCAAACATCTGATCTTCCGGCCATGCAATCTCGGTTCCCCAGCGATCCTTCGTCGTCGCTCCTTTTTTACGATTTCCTCTCGTATATTTCTGTACCGGATCGATCATAACAGGTACAGTAGCTTCATAGGCATTAACCAGACGGTCAGGATGTCCATCCGCTTTCAGTGTTTCAAGAAAATTCTGTTTAATTGATAACATCTGTCATCTCTCCTTCGCATAATCAGTGTATCTTCATTGTACACTACACATCGTACAAAATAAATCCACACTCAATCCGAAATATGACATGATCCATCCGACACTTTGTACAGCCTGAAATCTACTTCAGATCTTTTCTGCAGTACCACCAGTATGCGATGACGATACCGGCCAGACCATATATCAGTCCGGGAATCACCAGTTTTTCATCCAGGCTGGCTGTTGTCATGATATCCGTACCTTCTGCATAGCCAAACGGCGTAATGTATTTCAGAAATCCGGCCTTATCAGAGATATTGGCAACAAGATTCAGAAAATACATGATGGATGCAATTCCCAACCCGATTCCCAGGCTTCCTTTCCTCAAAAATGCGGAAACTCCGAAGCAGATACCGGCCAGTTCTGCCTGAAGCAGAAAATAAGCAAGATGCAGCAGCAGAAGCTCTTTCCACATGATATCTTCACCGATAGCTGCAATGGAAATAAGAGCAGATACCAGAATCAGCAGATTCAGAATTACAATCTGCAGAAAAACCGCAATCAGCTTATCCGTAAGGATCTTTGCTCTGCTGCAGGGATGCGCAAAAAGAAATTCCGCCGTATGATCTTTTTCTTCTTTGGACAATATGGCAGCCGCACACAGACTGGAAAAAAATGCACCGCCCAGTCCCAGAATATTGCCGCATTCCACTGCATAGAAACCCTTCAATGTTCCAAAGTTTATTTTATCCATTCCAAATGCCTGTGTAAAACTGCCCATAGAAGAAAACATCTCGCTCATGCCATCCATTTCGCCTTTCATTTCCGGATACAAAAGCACACAGATTACCAGAAGAAAAGCGATTGACACAGTCCATACAATCAAGGAGATACCTCCCTGTTTTATTTCATGCCTGATCAATGTCATCAGATTTCACCTCCATCCGAATAATAATGCATAAAAATCTCCTCCAGATCCGGTTCAGACACACTCAGATCCGTAATGGGATTCTGTGAAAGTACCTGAACCAGTTTATTGATATCTCCCGTATACAGGAAACTGTATCCAGAATCATTTTTCTGCAGATCCCGAATGCCGGGCAGCTGAAGAAGGTCAATCTCTCCGTGTACAATCACACGTTTGGCAGTGGTTTTCATGAGCGCCTCCACACTGTCACAGGCAATTATTCTCCCTTCACGGATAATAGCCGCTCTGGTACAGTTTCTCTGGATTTCCGAAAGAACATGAGATGATAAAAAAACGGTTACTCCTTTTTCATTCCGTTCTTTCAGGATTTTAAAAAATTCCCGCTGCATCAGCGGGTCCAGTCCGCTGGTGGGTTCATCCAGTATAAGAAGCTGAGGATTATGCTGCATTGCGCATACAATGGCCACCTTTTTCCGGTTGCCGAAGGAGAGTTCATCCACCTTTCTGGACACATCCAGCTGAAGCCTCTCACACAGCTTACCCGCTTCCTCAGTACAATTCTTCTTCCGCAGATCTGCGGAAAGCTTCAGGATATCCCGCACCTTCATGCCCTGATAAAAAATCGCTTCCGACGGCAGGTATCCTGTCTGTTCCAGGATTTTCTTTTTGTCTTTAACAATATCATATCCCAGAACAGACGCTTCCCCGCTGCCCGGACTGATCATCCCCAGCAGAGTTCTTATGGTAGTACTTTTTCCTGCTCCGTTTGGTCCTATGAATCCGAAGAATTCTCCTTCTTTCACACAGAGATCCAAATCGGTGATTCCCCTGGCCTTTCCGTAATATTTTGTCAGCTCTGTTGTTCTGATTACGTCCATCTCACACCTCTTTCTTCATATAAATATTTCTCCAGAAATCAATCATCCTGCTGAAATCTTTTTCCAGCTGATCCACATCAAATTCTTTTTTCTGCACCATTTCCCACAGATATCCTTCTGATGCCCAGTACATCTCCCGGTACATCATCTCAAGATCCAGTCCCGGTACAAACAGATCCGGATCCAGCTTCAGCAGCGTTTTGCTCGCTTTGAAATCAATTGTTTTCCGATAGCTTTTCTGAATATCCCCGCATACCTCCGGATCCTTTTCATAGAATGCCTTTATAACAAAACGTCCCATATCCGGATATTTTTTCATAAGACCGATTTTTGCCTGCATCCCCCGGTACATCATGTCAAACAGATTATCTTCTTTATAACACCCGTATGCAGTCAGACACTCCATCGTATCCCGTGCACATTTGTTCCATAAAAACAGGTACAGTTCCCGTTTATTCTGAAAATAATAAAACAGGAGCGATTTGCTGATGCCGGCAGCTCCCGCAATCTCACTCATGGGACTTTTCCTGTAGGAATTCTCAGCAAACACATGATATCCTGCATTAATGATCTTCTCCTGCTTCTCTGCAGGAAGCCTGAAAAACTTTTCATTCATAAGCGCCTCCCAATCGGATCGTTTCATGACGATTATACATTCATTGACCATTTTTGAGAAGACGGTCAATACTGTTTTCTGCAAAATAATATTTTTCCGGGCAAAATATCCAAATTTTGTTTCCATTTTCCTCAGGATATTCTATAATAGAGTTAAATTCATATGGGAGGTGAAGTTTATGAGAAACTATTATCAGATTCTCGGTATCCGTTTCACTGCCAGCCAGAGTGAAATCAAAAAAGCCTATCGGAATCTTATGAAAAAATATCATCCGGATATGGTAAAAAACAATAAGGCCGATCAGAAACGGCTGCAGGAGATTATGGAAGCATATAAGGTGCTTTCTGACAAAAAAGAACGGAAACGATATGATGAATGGGGACATGAGGGATATCTGAAGCACGGTAAATGGATGTTCCGTGAACATACCTATACTCATACCAGTTCATACAGGGAATATCATGATCATGAGCATGCCCGTGGGCACTCTCATAACCATGAACACTCTCACGACGACTGCAATGGAGACTGCCAAAACTGCGGGTCCTGCGATCACGACCACGATCATTCTCATGAAGACGGACACTGCGGAGCGTGCCAGAGCCGCGGTCCTGCCAAGCAGAAAAAGCCTGCCCCCGGTACCATTCGCACCTCTGTGTTTCTGACTTACGAAGAAACTCTCATGGGTGCCGAAAAGCTGGTGGACCTCAATGTACGGGTTCCCTGTACTTATTGTGAGGGACAGATTTACGATCCGGAAAATACATCCGCTCAAAAATGTCCCCACTGTATGGGATGGGGATATATCCGAAAGAAATTCCCGGTACGTGTTTCTCTGCCTCCGAGAACTTACGAGGGCTGCTTCTTCCCTCTGGAGGAGATTCTCTGTGAAGGTGAAAAAGAGAAAATTCTGTCACAGGGAGTTACTTCCATCAAAAATCTGGTAGTAATCATCCTTCTGCAGGATCATGCCGGCTACACCAGGAGGAGCTGCCACCTGTATACCAGCAAGCTTGTTGACTATACGGATATGGTACTGGGCGGAACCATACAGATTGATACAATTGAGGGCAATGCCTGCTATGAACTTCCTCCGGGTACAATCGACGGTACAAGGATACGTCTGGAAGGACGGGGGCTGTGGATGCCTCCCAATATCGGCAACCGCGGCGATCTTCACATAACACTTCACGTGGATATTCCGAAGACACTGACTCCGAAACAGCAGGCACTCCTTGAAGCTTTCCGGGATGCACTGAAAAACGGTGCATGAACATACTCCTCGATAAACCGGACCGACAAATAAAAACTCCCCATCATAATGTATCACCCGGATACAGATGGAGGGTTTTTATTTGCCCTGAAAAATTCCTGATTATCTTTCAAATCCCACCATCAGGCCGCCCTGTTCTGCATAATAACTGCACAGACCGAAGGTTTCACCAATTCCAATATCCGCTTCCCCGTATTCTTTCAGAAGAAGATCCTTCAGTTTTTGTGCTCCGGGCAGATTATTACAATGGTCAATGCGGACTTTTCCGCCTGCGTATCCCATCTCTTTCATATGCTTTATGATGGCCGGAAGAGCCTTCTTCTCTCCCCTGCATTTGTCCATGGGCTCCAGTTCCCCATGGTCACTGGCACGCCCCACCACACGAATGCCCAGAACACCTGCCAGTTTTGCAACCACCGGGCTGACCCGCCCGTTATTGGCCAGATTTTTCAGAGACTCCAGCGAAAACATCAGACCGGTATGTTCTTTATACTCCATAATTCCCCTGCAAATAGTTTCGTAATCTTTCCCCTGATCCATCATCTCCAGCAGTCTGTCGATCAGAAGCTTCATCTCCGGTCCTGCAGACAGAGTATCTATCACAAAAACATGACGATCCGGATGCATGGCCTCATAATCCTCCTTTGCCAGCCGGGCCGCATTGCAGCTGCCGGAAAGGGTACTGGTAATCGTCAGACAGAAAACCGCATCCGCATCACCGAATGCATCCAGCCATGCCGCCACACCGGGGCATGCAGTCCCCGATTTGCCTGCATATCCATTCAGATAGGAAATCATCTCCCCAACCTCAAGAAATGAATCATCCACAAATTCTCTTTCATCTGTGTTGATCTTTAAAGGTACTGATGCAAAAGCAACAGAAGATTCAATCTTCCTCAAATTTGATCCTGAATCTGAAACAATTTTATAATTCATAATTCTCCTCTTTATATGTTTTTAAATACTTTATCATCAGTTTTTTAAAAACCGATTGTTTTCCTGAGTATATCAGGTAATGAAAACCACGTCAAGAGTTTTTGAATATCTTTCACTGAACTTTCACCTGTGACAATCTTCCCGCTGTAACATTACAGAAAATCCGGGGTTTGACATTTCAAAAAAGCTGAATTATAATCATTTTCATGAAAAATCTGTTAAATGATGGACCGGCAGATTCCATAAAAATGTTTCATCTGCCCACATACGGCCAGCTGCCTGACACCGGACTGTACCTGGAACAGACAAGCCAGTATATCAATCGCTGTCTGGCACCTCTGGGGTGTATTGAAATTACCAGCTCCATGATCAGTAATTATGTAAAGAAGGGGCTGATCGCAAATCCTGTTAAAAAACTGTATTCTGCAGACCAGATTGCCCATCTGATCTGCATCACCATATTGAAACAGGTTCTGTCGCTGGAGAATATCAGCATACTCTTTGCCAGGCAGACAAAGGTTTACACCGATGAAATCGCCTATGATTATTTCTGCAGGGAATTGGAGAATATTCTGTATTTTCAGTTTGGTATCAAGGATTCTGTGGAAGAGATCGGTATAACATCCTCCATTGAGAAAAAAATGCTTCGAAGTGCAATTATTGCTGTGTCTCACATTATTTTTCTGAACAATTGTTTTAAACATCTGGGCGAACAGGATGAAATCTGATTTTCTTCCTGTTTCCGTTCAGATCAAAAAAAGAAGCTGCGCATCAGATTGCGACAGCTCCTTTTTATTTTGAAAGGACTGAATTCCTGTTTATTTTAATATCCCATATCGGGATCTGCCGGTGCGGCAGGTGCTGCTTCTTTAATATCTGCTACAGCTGCCTCGGTGGTAAGCAGTGTGGCTGCAACACTGACAGCATTGACAAGTGCATGCTTTGTAACTTTTACGGGATCTATGATGCCTTCCTGCATCATATTGACATATTTCTCATGAACGGCATCAAATCCGATTCCGGGTTCGCTCTCTCTTACCTTATTGATAATCACAGAGCCTTCCAGACCTGCATTATCTGCAATAATGTAAAGAGGTGCTTCCAGTGCTTTTGCAACGATCTCAGCACCTGTCTTTTCATCGCCTTCCAGAGCAGCTACCAGTTCATTTACTTTTTTCTGTGCATGAATATATGCAGAACCACCGCCTCCGATGATTCCTTCTGATACAGCTGCTTTGGTGGCATTCATGGCATCTTCCATACGGTATTTGGCTTCTTTCATCTCTGTTTCGGTAGCTGCACCAACACGGATTACAGCCACACCGCCGCCCATTTTTGCGATCCGGTCCATGATCTTATCCTTATCATATTCGGATGATGTTTCCGCAGCCCGTGTCTTCAGATTTGCAACGCGTGCCTGAATATCTTCACTGCTTCCGGCGCCGTCCACAATTGTTGTATTCTCTTTTGTTACCTTAACAGATTTTGCGCGTCCAAGCATCTCCATGGTAGCATCCTTAAGCTGGAGTCCCAGATCCTCCGTAATCACCTGACCGCCGGTCAGTACGGCAATATCCTGCAGCATCTCTTTTCTGTTATCACCATATCCGGGTGCCTTTACAGCTACAACCTTCAGAGTTCCTCTCAGGCGGTTTACGATCAGTGTGGTCAGTGCCTCACCTTCCACATCCTCAGCCAGAATCAGAAGTTCCTTTCCTGCTCTCATGATATTTTCAAGAATGGGCAGAATATCCTGGATACTGGAAATCTTCTTATCTGTCATCAGAATGTAGGGATTGTCCATGTTGGCAACCATCTTTTCCTTGTCATCACACATATATCCGGAGAGATATCCGTTGTCAAACTGCATGCCTTCCACCACATCGATCTCGGTTTTCATGGTTTTGGATTCTTCGATGGTAATGATACCATTTTCTCCAACCTTTTCCATGGCATCCGCGATCATCCGGCCAACTTCTTCATTGCCGGCGGAAATAGCAGCCACTTTGGCGATATGTTCCTTTCCGGTTACCGGCCGGCTCATATCTTCCAGAGCAGAAACTGCTGTATCGGCAGCTTTCTTCATGCCTTTTCTCAAAATAATGGGATTTGCGCCTGCTGCAATATTCTTCATACCCTGATTAACAAGAGCCTGTGCCAGAACAGTTGCTGTAGTTGTACCATCGCCTGCGATGTCATTGGTCTTTGTGGCTACTTCCTTTACCAGCTGTGCTCCCATATTCTCAAACCGGTTTTCCAGTTCAATTTCTTTGGCAATGGTTACTCCGTCATTAGTAATCAGAGGCGTACCGAAAGATTTGTCCAGAACAACATTTCTTCCTTTCGGTCCCAGTGTAACCTTAACGGTGTCTGCCAGTTTATTAACACCGGCTTCCATTGATTTTCTCGCATCAATATCAAAACTAATATCCTTTGCCATAATCGATTCCCTCTTTTTGTAATCTTCAATTTAATCAGTCATACGTTTTTTCTGTTATCTATTCAACAATGGCAATAATGTCATTCTGATCTACAATTATATACTCTTCATCATCAAGTTTGATCTCGGTTCCGGCATATTTTGAATAAATAACCTTATCCCCAACCTTTACCTGCATCTCAATGTCTTTACCATCTTCTCCTTTTCCCTGACCTACCGCAATCACAACGGCATCCTGAGGTTTTTCTTTGGCACTGTCTGGCAGGATAATTCCAGATTGTGTCTTTTCTTCTGCTTCCTGCTGCTGTAAAACAACTCTGTTTCCTAAAGGTCTTAACTTCATAAAAAATAACCTGCCTTTCCATATTTGTCAGCACTCGTAATTGCTGAGTGCTAATAATAGTCTGAAAAAAATATCACCTCTCTCGAGGTAATTGTTTTATTTTAAACTATTTATTTTTAAAGCATTATATCACTATATAAAAATTTGTCAACAGTTTTTTTCAATTATTTTATACCGCACCGACTGCTTTCAGCACATCCATTACTGATTCTACCGGAACGATTTCCAGTTTTTCCCGGACTTCTTCCGGCACATCCTCCAGATCCTCCACATTGCCATCCGGTATGAAGACCTTTTTCACCCCGGCGCGGACTGCTGCTCCCAGTTTCTCGGGAAGTCCTCCGATCATCATCACATCGCCTCTTAAAGATACCTCTCCTGTCATTGCATACTCCGGTTTTACAGGATGTCCTCCAATCAGAGATGCCAGTGCTGTCACCAGAGTAATGCCCGCGGAAGGGCCATCCTTCGGAACTGCTCCCGCCGGTACATGAATATGAAGATCATTCTGCTCAAATAATTCCGTTTTTTCAGGAAACAGTGACTTTACAAGGCTGATGGCAATCTGAACCGATTCTTTCATCACATCCCCCAGCTGCCCGGTAATGATTACATTACCCTTTCCTCTGGTAAACATGGTTTCAATAAACAGAATATCACCACCGGCCTGTGTCCAGGCAAGTCCTGTGACAATACCTGCCTTCGCCGTCTTTTTAATCCGGTCATGACACAACGGTCTCTGATCAATGAATTCTTTCAGATTGCCTGCCCGTACGGAAATCTGTGCCGAATCTCCCGAAACCAGCTTCACGGCAGCAGCTCTGCAGACTGTATCGATGACTTTCTTCAGGCCGCGGACTCCGGCCTCCATGGTATAATCAGAAATCATACCCTGAAGTGCTTTGTCGGAAATTTTCAGTTCATCTTTTGGAATTCCCATATTTTCCATGGCTTTGGGCAGCAGATGTTTTTTTGCGATCTGAAGTTTTTCACTTTCTGTATACCCCTGAAAAGATATCACTTCCATACGGTTTAATAAAGGCTCCGGAATCGTATCCGTGGTATTGGCGGTACAGATAAAGAATACGTCGGAAAGATCATAGGGCACATTCATATAGTGATCGGTAAATGTGCTGTTCTGCTCCGGATCAAGCACTTCCAGAAGAGCGCTGGAGGGATCTCCGTTGTATGAAGAAGCCATCTTATCCACCTCATCCAGCACAACGACCGGATTTGATTTCCCGCTTCTTTTGATTCCTTCCATAATGCGGCCAGGCATGGCACCCACATAAGTTCTCCTGTGTCCCCGGATTTCTGCTTCATCACGAATGCCTCCCAGGCTGATACGGGCATATTCTCTTCCCAGTGCCCGGGCAATACTCTGTCCGATACTTGTCTTACCGGTTCCCGGTGCTCCCACGAACAGCAGAATGGAACCGGACTGCTTTTTATTCAGCGCCATAACCGCAATCTGCTGAAGAATACGCTCCTTTACCTTACGAAGACCGTAGTGATCCTGATTGAGTATCTTTTCAGCCTTTTTCAGATCGATTTTCACCGGTTTTTCCTTTTTCCAGGATAAACCGGTGACGAAATCCAGATAATCATAGAGCATACCATATTCATGGCTGTCCTTTCCTTCCTGCTTCATACGGTTCAGGATTTTTTCAGCCTCCGCTTTTGCAGTTTCATTCATACCGGACTGTTCGATCTGCAGTTCAAATCTTCGGATATCCGTTACATTTTCAGGATGCATCTGATCCAGTTCATCCTGCAGAATCCTGATCTGTTTTTTAATGGCTTCCTCACGGTAAATTTTTTCATTGGACTGTGTCTGCGCTTTCCGGGCTTCGGTACCGATCTGAGCAACCTCAATGGTCACATGCAGTGCATTGACAATCAGCCCGTGACGTCTGGAAATCTCATCTGCCGCCGTAATCTGATATTTTTCCTCATTGGAAATACTCAGCTGATAGGACAGAGAAGCTGCAATTTCTTCCAGAGAATTCCAGTGCAGAATATAATTTCTCGCCATAATTCCCCACTGATAACCATTGGCAAAATGAATCAGTTCTTCCTTGATATTTTTCAGTTCTTCCTTCTGTACAGCTGTATCCTGATCCTCCACATCTGCCTGTTCTTCAAATTCAACCTGAAATTCTCCGCCTGAAATGACGATCTGCCGGATCCGGATCCGGTTCAGAGTTTTGATTCCCGTGTTGTTATCCTGATTTCTTCCATCCACAATGCCTCTCACACCAATTGGATAGAAATCCTCCGGCTTCATATTTTCCTTCTCAATATCCTCCCTGAGAATCAGAAAAAGAACCTCCTCGCCTTTCCCAGGTTCTCTGCCAATAACCTTTTCCACCATTTCCTGCTGGAAATAATAAGTAACTCCCGGTACTATTACCAGATCATAACAGGGTATTGTTATCATATGCATTTCCTCCAAAATTACAACTGCCCAGAACCGGACGTAAACACACCGTGCTGCACGAACGGCCTGAACAGTATTTAATAATTATTTATCAACATGTGGCTTTATATGAAATATCCTGCAAATCCTGCAGTTCTTCCAGTTTCCTTCTCTCCTGAGGTGTTATATTTTTCGGTACGGCAATCTGTACTGTCACATAGGCATCTCCGTGAACCGATGAATCTCTCATGGACACAATTCCCTTCTGTCTCAGACGAATCCTGCTGCCCGACTGTGTACCTGCAGGAATTCTGCACCTGACCGCTCCGTAAAGTGTATGGAAAACTGCTTCTCCACCCAGTACGGCCGTAGTGTAAGGAATCTTTTCCGTTGAATAAACATCCATTCCTTTTCTCTCCCAACCCGGTTTTGCGGCAATATGCACCTTCAGAAGCAGATCTCCTGCCGGCATCCCGCCGGTTCCCGGATAACCTTTCCCTTTCAGGCGTACACTCTGCCCTTCATCGATCCCGGCTGGAATCCGCACCTCCAGCGACTGCTGATTTCCCTCAAAGGAAATACGTTTTGTGCAGCCGAAGGCCGCCTCATCAAAGGAAATCGTAATTTCCGATTCCACATCACGCCCTTTTCTCTGTGAATTGCCGGTACGTCTCCCGAAACCACGCCCGGAGCTGTGCCCGGAACCGCCTCTGAACATATCACCGAATATATTTCCGAAAATGTCATCCATATCCTGACCTTCAAAGTGAAATTCCGTATACGGACCGCCGTTTCCGGAGTGAAAGTCTCCTCTGCCCCAGGTTCCTCCGGTCCCGGAATCGGCACCGCCCCAGGTTCCGTCGGCACCCATATTTTCATCAAAGGCAGCAAATCCATACCGGTCATATAATTTCTTTTTTTCCGGATCACTGAGCACACCGTAAGCCTCCGTAACCTCCTTGAACTGCTGCTCTGCATGTTTATTCCCTGCATTTGTATCGGGATGATATTTTTTCGCAAGTTTCCGATATGCACGCTTAATCTCTTTTTCGTCCGCATTTTTCTGGATTCCGAGAACATCATAATAATCTCTCTTTGCCATAACATCTTCCCCCTTTATAATTTCGTGAATGAACAAGCCAACAGCCACCCGGCCTGAAGCCGGATGGTATCAATAATCTGATCTTAGTTTTATTTGTTCTATACATGTTATAACACCTATATCATGTTTCGTCAAGCAGATATACAAAAAAATTATCCCAACCGGTAAACTAAAAACAGCAAAAGCCGGACTCTTTCAACCGTACTTCTGCTGTTTTACCTGTAAAAAACTCTGTTTTTCCCTGCTATTGTAATATTTCTGTTTCAGGTTCTGCTGAATCTCTGTATAATGTAATTGTATGATCACCATTCAGATGGTAGTCATATACATCTCTCCATTTTGAAAAACGGGAATCATCACAGATGATTTCACCGTACATTTTATCATAGCCGAGTTCAAAACCGTCCACACCTCTGGCCCGGCACTCGTCGTCCGTCATCCCGAAATATCTCAGAGAAACCTGCTCTCCGCCGCTGTCCCAGGTGGAATCGCAGTGATAGTATTTTCCGTCAATTCTTACAATCAGCCACATATGGCCTTCATCCGAATCTGTCATTACACCGGTAACCGGGAGACACTCCACACCCAGCTGCTGCAGCGCAAACTCACAGAGATATGAATAACTGTGACAAACACCCTGATTGGTCTTCAGAGCCTCATAGATTTCAATATCAGGATACAGATATTTCTCATCCGACAGATCAAAGCCTTCCAGCCAGCTATAATTGTAACTGATGCGGCTTGCGAAATAATGATAAACCGCAAGTACCTTCTCCAGTTCTCCCATGTTCTTCGAAATAATCTCATTGAGAATGGAAAGATATTCGTTGTCCATGTACGTATACATCTCTTCCTGCTCTTCTGCTGAATAACCGTATTCAAAATACATGCATTTGTGATCATCCGTCAGATCAAAATCATCCAGCACAAAAGAATAGGGACTGTTCTGCAGTGCACCCATGATTACCAGATTATTGTCCCAGCTGTCTGTCAGCCTGACTTCCTCTTTCCTCGCAAACACCGCATCTACTGCTTTTCTGAAACAGGAAAGCATTTCTTCGTTCATACAGGCCCTGTCATCTGCCTTTATAACATAATGATTAATCTCCGTTATAACCGGCTCACTTTCCTGCTTCTGAGTTTCTTCCCGGACAGAACCTTCTGACTGTAATTGCGATTCATCCTGAGTATGAGACTCTGACTGTATCTGAGACTCCGATTCCGCCTGTATTGCCTTCGTCCCCTCCGAATCAGTCTGTACATCTCTGTTACTGCATCCACCGGTCAGAAGAATTCCCAGTACCAGCATGAATACTATAAAATGTCTTCTCATCTTTGCCCCCTGAATTCACATTGTTTTTTATCAAAGATTTACAGTTTCCATTATATAGTATTTAGCAGCAAAAAAAAAGCAGTACCCTCTTACTTTCAATCTACTGTGCCACAGTAAACAGAGCATAAAAATAATTCATGGATCATTGATCAGGACCATCAATTTGCCAGGTTTTCCAAAAAAGAATCTTCCAGATACGCTTCCAGTTTTCTGAAAGTTGATTCATTGAAGATAAGCTTGTCCGGCTGCCGGTATTGTACCCAGGCCATGGCACACCAGGTAACACCTCTTAAACATGTAACCGGTATATAGATTTCTGTCCGTTCTTTCAGACCGTTAACAGAAATACGTCTGTTCGCCTTTTCCATGTATTCATTAATAAACTGTTCCCGCTCCTGGCGGGATAATATCACATCCGTCTTCCAAAATGTAGTAGTAGGAGCCAGAAAATGAGCCAGATCCTGGGCAGGATCGCCGTAAACAGGTTTTTCCCAATCAATCAGATAATTTGGATAACCTGCTCCATTGATCAGAAAATTTGTGGAATTCAATTCCGTATTTATGCAGCATCGGTAAATATTCTCCATATCAGCTGTCTGGATTTTCTTCCATCCTTCATCCAGCATTCTGCGAATTTTCTTTTTTTTCTCATCCTGAGCAAATGGCGAATTCCAGTACACCCGGAACATCTCTTCACACTCATCCAGAATCGCTTTCAGCGGTAATTTCGGAGCAATCAGCCCTGAAGCACCATCCAGCTTCACACTGTGAATGTCCGCCAGACATTCTGCTGCCAGTGAAAGATCCGTACGATAATTCAGCGCTGCACCGGGGAGAAATTCCATTACCATCACACCATAATTCATCTGCTTCCTGTTTCCATCCACATAATATACCTGAGGAGTTCTCCCTGATTTTTCCAGAAGTTTCAAGGCACGGTATTCATATTCAATCTGATTTTCCAGATGCATCTGACTTCCACAGTTTACCCGCAGAAGCAGCTTTTTTCCGCTGACCGGATGGATAAACTGATAATTGATATTATATTCTCCCTGCGCCAGAAAATAATACTGTTCCTCCACCACATCCGGCAGCCCAAGTGCTTTCCGAAACCGTTCACATTCCACATATTCTTTTAATCCCTTAATTCTGTCCATCCGCTCTGATTTCACACCTTTCTGCCTGTATTGTTTTTCACTGTCTGTCTGAACTATCTGATATCCCGGTATCTGCGCGAAATTTCTTCAATTGAAATTCCATCCCGATACATTTTTCTCAGGCGGTTCATCTGCCACATTACTTTCAGTTTTGGTACGGTACCATTGGGGAATCTCCTGTCAGACGTATAAATCCTGTGTCCGGTCATTCCCGGTCTCACTTTCATTTCTTTCAGCGTCAGAGAAAACTGATAGTCTTCCATAATCGGAATCTCCGGGAACATTCCTGTTTTGAAAAACAGGTCCCTGTCAATAAAAATGCCCTGATCTCCAAACATCACTTTCCGGTCTTTCACACGGTGGTTGGAAATAAGCCGGCATGTCAGCATAAAAAAGTTCCTGGAATGAAATGCAATCCCAAAACATCCGGCCTCATGATCTTTCATAACATAACGGATTTCTGATAAAAAGCTGCCGGGAAGCTCACTGTCACAATGAAGGAAAAAAAGTATATCTCCACTGCTTTGCTCTGCTCCCATATTCATCTGACAGGCCCTGCCTTTTCCGGATTCCAGCACTGTAAATACCGGTTCAATCAGATCCATCGTTTTGTCTGTGCTTCCTCCATCAACAAACAGAATTTCGCAGTATTTCCTCCACGGTTTCAGCTGTTCCTGAAGCTTTACAATTGTTTTTTCTTCATTATAAACAGGAACAATAACGGAAATCCTGCTGTTCCTCGTCAGATATTTTCCCGTTTTGCTCCTCTGCAGTCTCCGGTCCTTTCTCATCCGATGTCGATATGCCTGTAAATCCTCCCGTGTATCCATGTCCTGGAGGCGGTTCACATATCCAATCCGGATTCTTTTCTCCTGCAGTCCACGAACAGTACCTTCCAGCACTTTTCCATGTCCGTAATGCTGTAACTCAAATACTTCCTTATAAAGTTTTCTCATACCGACCAGATAAAAGCCTCCGTCCACAGTGGGGCCAAAGACTACATCGGCAGCTTCTGAATTTTTTTCATCCAGCAAAAAAATGCTTTCATCAGGTGTTCCGCACGAATTTCAGGTATATCGCTTCCAATCAATACACAGGAATCATACTTCCGGTCAAATACATGGGAAATTGCATGATACATTCTTTCCCCCAGATTGTCACCTTTCTGAGGGAAATAAACTGCTTGATTTCCAAAAACAGTACGCAATTTCGCTTCCTTATCCTCCGGTGTATGGCAGACGAACAGATCTGCCCTGATTTTCTTACATTCTCTCCTGATATCTTCAAGAAAACACCAGTGAAGCTTCGCACACTGCACCGCACTGAGATACGGCATCATCCGGATTTTTGTCTGCCCCGGAACCGGCACTCTGGTAAATATAATAATCGCTTTTTTCATCTTCATATATTTTTCAGAATTTCAATCACATCGCTGACCACGCAGGGGCAGAATGTAAACAATAGTCCTGCTTCATCGGAATCTTTATCCCATTCGTTCTTTAAAACTGCTTTCAGAAGCTGATGTACTTCATGGTAATCTGCTTTTGTACAAAAATCAATTCTCCGGTTCCTGCTGTACAGAATCATATCCTGGGCGATGGTACTGCTCATATATTTCCATTCCATATGGACTGCCAGACGAAGGGGACCGCATTCCCTGATTTCAAAGCAGGTCAGATTTGTAATCTCCTGCATCTTTTCCTGATAAAAAATATCAATATCCCATGCATCATAATCAATCGGTTTATCTTCAAACATCTGCAGCACATTGCCGCAGGCACCGTATGCCAGTACTTCACGGTCAAATGTTTTATCATACAGACGGGAAATCTGCCCTGCTTCATTTAATGTCATGTGATAAAAAGGAGTTTCTATCTCTTTCCCCTGTACCGAAAATTCAGTATCCGGCGAAACCACATGCCCTCTCTCCAGATGGATCGACATACTGCTCATGGAAGGTACCTCCGGCAGGTAAACCCATGTTTTATCCTTTACCTTCTGGGAAATCAGAACATTTCCCTGATCATCCTTAAAAATTCCATCCCCTGTCTCCGGAACTGCAACCAGTTCTCCGAGATCCCATGAAGATGAATTCCAGAAGGTATAGGTATGTTCCTTTTCCTCCAGCGCACATTCATAAAAACTCTGTTCAACCTGACGCGCTATCTGTTCAATGTATTCATAATCCTTTCTGGAATCCTCATATACTTCAAAGTTTTTCGAAATACTCCCGGGCAGTCGTGGTTTTCAGATGCGGCAGTCCCGGCATCCGGTCAATTCGCCTGCGATTTTCCAGCATGTCACGATTTACCCCGCCGCCTCCGTCACCAAATCCGTATGAAATCAGCAAATCACGATTTGTCCCTTTTTCACTGTAGGCATCCCATGCACCTTTTACTGTTTTGGGAATCAGGTTTCCATTGTAGGTATAGAACCAGGATCCGGGTTCACTCCAGGGCTCGGGTGTAGTAATAAAATGAGTCAGAACCTCGCTTCCGTCGATTCCTTTCCAGATAAAAGTATCATGAGGCATTCGATTATACTGATTCCAGCTGATCTTCGTGGTCATAAAGGTATCAATTCCGGCCTTTTTCAGAATCTGAGGCAGCGCCCATGAATAGCCGAATACATCCGGCAGCCAGAGATAATGAATATCCTTTCCAAACTCTTCCTGAATAAAACGGCTTCCCAGCAGGATCTGCCGGGTGAGGGATTCACCGCTGGTCAGATTACAGTCTGCCTCAACCCACATCGCTCCATCTGCTTCCCATTTTCCTTCCGCAACTTTTTTCCTGATTTCTTCATAAATATCAGGAAAATACTCTTTCATATATTCGTACAACTGAGGCTGTGTCTGAAGGAAAATATATTCAGGAAACAGCTCCATCATTCGTAAAACAGTAGAAAATTTCGAAAGAAACAGGCAATCCGGGATTCACAACCCCCTGCAGATCTTCCTTTACTGCAAATTCCTGGAAAGAAAATGCATCACGGTACCGGTATTCCTGAATTTCAGCAATTCTTCGCTGAAGCTTTTTGTCAGTTAAAAACATATCTGCCATATCTGTCCATCCTTTATAAAAAATTTTTCATCGCATCCGATATTGCCCTGTTCAGAGTTACCAATACAATGCCCTCAGGCATTCTCCTGGAATAATTGACCCGGAAGTTTCAATTTTTCCTTAACCGGAAACTCCTTATCGAATATCTCCACCTCTGCTTCATCCACAAAATATCCCCGTGGTGTTGCATACTCACCTGTAATACCATCTAAATATCCCGGAATCAATTCCTTGCATAAAAAAAATGATGCATCTTCACCTTCAGTCAAACCATGATAACGAATACCAAATGTACTTGCCGCGGCAAATCCACTCTTCCCATAAAAATCAATGTTTCCTTCAAAACAAACAGCTCCGCAGCCAAGCTCCTTAGCTTTTTCCAGGGAGTAATCCAATAAGATTTTTCCATATCCTTTTCTTTTAAGTTCAGGGGTAATGCAGATCGGTCCCATCGTCATAATGGGAATCGTTCTGCCATCGTCCGCCTTGATACCTGCTCTCATAAACATGTTCTGGCCGATCAGCCTGCCATCCTGTTCCATAACAAAATCAAGTTCCGGCACAAATGCCGGATCATTTCGAAGCTGATTCAGCACATAATGTTCCATACATCCCGGACGATATACATTCCAAAAGCTTTCTCTTACCAGATTTTCTACTTCCCGATATTCTTCTTTTTTCTCTGAACGAATGATAATATTGTTTGTACTCATTTTTTTATCCTTTTCTATTTTTTTTATTGATTTTCACCACTTTACAACTTTTTGAATAAAAAATATCGTACAGGGACTTTCTGATGTATAATAAGCTTGCTACAACTATTACAAAGGAAAGTGACCCTGTACGACAAACTCATTATACAACGAAAAGAACCTGATTGGTAG
>JAXDZY010000147.1:0-50955 GCA_034086685.1 Lachnospiraceae bacterium | reverse complement strand
TAGTACCGCTGCGTTTGTCATCGAGCGAGAGCGCGTCCCCGTGAAGAACACCACGGTCATTCCGCCTCACACACCCTCTCACCTGCCCTCAAAGTCTGAACAGTAATCCTACAGGCTGTCCAGTATCTCCGTAAGGATCTGGTTTACCATCTGAGGATTTGCCTTTCCTTTCATGGCTTTCATGGTCTGTCCTACTAAAAAGCCCATAGCTTTCTTCTTGCCTGCTTTATAGTCTTCCACTGATTTGGGATTGGCTGCTACGATTTTTTCGATTTCTGTCCGCAGAGCCCCTTCATCGTTGACGGATTTCAGTCCATGCTCTTCCACGTAAACTTCGGGATCGATGTCTTCATCAAACATCTTTTCAAATACTTCTTTAGCTACGGTACTGTTGATGGCCCCGCTGTCGGCCAGTTCCACCAGCTTTGCAAAATGCTCCGGTGAAAACCGGATCTGATCCGGTTCCATCTCCCGTTCTTTAAGCAAACGCATGGTTTCCACCATGAGCCAGTTGGATACTTTTTTGGGATTATTGCAGATGGCAACTGTGGCTTCAAAAATATCCGCCATCTTCTTGGATGCGGTGATGATTTCTGCATCATAATCGGGAATTTCATACTGAGTCTTGTATCGTTCCAGCTTCTCCGTGCGGAATTCAGGCTGTGCGTTTCTGATTTCTTCCAGCCATTCATCGCTTACCACAATGGGAACCAGATCCGGATCGGGGAAATAACGGTAATCCTGTGCATCTTCTTTGGAACGCATGGCATATGAGGATTCTTTTGTATCATCCCAGCGTCTTGTTTCCTGTACCACCTGTTTACCGGCTTCAAGCAGATCGATCTGGCGCTCTTTCTCGCCTTCAATGGCTCTGGCAATGGCTTTAAATGAGTTCAGATTCTTCATCTCTGTTCTTGTTCCAAACTTCTCAGCGCCCACTTCGCGAACAGAAAGGTTCACATCAGCACGCATGGAGCCTTCCTGCAGCTTGCAGTCGGAAGCACCCAGATACTGAATGATCATCTTCAGTTTTTCCAGGTAGGCAATAACTTCATCCGCCGAACGCATATCAGGCTCGGATACAATTTCGATCAGCGGCACACCGGAGCGGTTAAAATCTACCAGCGTACAGTCGGACCATTCATCATGAATCAGCTTTCCCGCATCCTCTTCCATGTGAATCTCGTGAATCCCCACAACCTTTTTACCGGCTTCTGTCTCGATTTCCACTCCGCCATCATGACAGATGGGCAGGTACAGCTGAGAAATCTGATAATTCTGCGGATTGTCCGGATAGAAATAATTCTTACGGTCAAATTTGGAATACTGATTGATCCGGCAGTTGGTGGCAAGACCTACTGCCACCGCATATTCCAGCACTTTTTTGTTAAGAACCGGGAGTGAACCGGGCATACCGGTACAGACAGGGCAGGTGTGAGTATTGGGCTCTCCGCCAAATTCCGTGCTGCATCCGCAGAAAATCTTGGTTTTGGTGGCCAGCTCCACATGCACCTCCAGACCAATGACTGTTTCATACTGTTTGCTCATGTTATTCCACTCCTTTCTTTGCCAGATCACATCTTACATAATCGCGGGACTGTTCAAATGCATAGGCAGCTCTCAGAATCGTATTCTCCTTAAAGCAGTCACCAATCAGCTGTGCTCCGATGGGAAGTCCGTTTCTGTCTGTTCCGCAGGGCACCGTAATACCGGGCAATCCCGCAAGATTTACAGAAATTGTATAAATATCACTCAGATACATCTGAATGGGATCACTTAAGCTTTCTCCCAGGCGGGGTGCTGTGGTAGGTGCTGCAGGCGCCAGAATAACATCATATCTGGCAAATGCTTTGTCATATTCCTGTTTGATCAGCGCTTTTGTACGCAGAGCTTTCAGATAATACGCATCATAATAACCGGAGCTTAATACGAAAGAGCCCAGCATAATACGGCGCTTTACCTCAGGCCCGAAGCCTTCGGAACGCGTCTTTTTATACATGTTATGAAGATCTGTAAATTCTTCTGTACGATAACCGTATTTGATGCCGTCAAAACGTGAAAGGTTTGAACTTGCTTCAGCACATGCAATAACATAATAAGCAGGAATTGCATAATCCGTTACCAGTTTGAAATCAAATTCCTCCACTTCGGCACCTTTTGATTTCAGCACTTCTGCCACATTGAGAACAGCTTTTTTCACATCTTCATTCAGACCGGCTCCGAAAAAATCCCCGGGAATACCGATTTTCATGCCCTTTACATCATCCACCAGAGCAGATGTGAAATCATATTTTTCCCGTTTAACGCTGGTACTGTCTTTGGGATCCCAGGAAGCGATGGTTTCCAGAATGGCAGCACAGTCGGTCACATCTTTGGCAACAGGCCCGATCTGATCCAGGGAAGAACCGTAAGCAATGAGTCCGTATCGGGAAATTGTACCATAAGTGGGTTTGATTCCGGTTACACCACAGAAAGAACTGGGCTGACGGATGGATCCGCCTGTATCAGATCCCAGAGCAAAGCTGACTTCTTCAGCTGCTACTGCCGCACATGAACCGCCTGATGAACCGCCGGGAACATGATTCAGATTCCAGGGATTTTTCGTTTCTCCGAATGCTGATGTCTCTGTGGTGGATCCCATGGCAAATTCATCCATATTGGTTTTGCCCGTCATTATGGCTCCTGCTTTTTCCAGATTAATCACTGCTTCAGAAGTATAGGTGGGTACAAAATTTCCCAGAATACGGGAACTGCAGGTAGTTAATACTCCTTTTGTGCACATATTGTCTTTAATTGCCACAGGCACACCTGCCAGAGGTCCGGTCAGCTTCCCGGCTTCAATCTGTTCCTGTACCTGAGCTGCCCTGCGCAGTGCATTCTCTTCATCCAGATTTACAAACGCATGCACACTTTCTTCCAGTTCTTTTGTTCTTGCCAGCGATTCTTTGACTGCTTCCACAGCAGATACTTCACCTGCCTGGATCTTTCTGCCAAGCTCTACAGCTGTTAACTCCATTAAACTCATATCTGCTGCCTCCTAATCAAATGTCCTGGGTACGGTGAAAGCACCGTCCTGTTCGGAAGGTGCATTAGCCAGGATATTCTCTCTGTCATCACCATTGGTAACCACGTCTTCCCGAAATACATTCTGAACGGGGAAAACATGAGACATGGGTTCCACACCGGTGGTATCCAGCTCATTTAATTTATCGATATAGTCAAGCATATCTTCCATATCTTTTTTGGCCCGTTCTTTTTCTTCTTCCGACAACTCCAGCTTGGCCAGAATTCCAACATATTCTATGGTTTCATCTGAAATCACATTTGCCATAAAAAGCCTCCTTCAATGTGCTCCCCGGGAACATCTGCACACAGTCACACATGCCCGGAAAGCATTTCCCTATTATAATAGAAAACTCCGGAATGCCCTCGCACTCCGGAGCCTTGTTCCGCACCGCCTTCGGCACGATTAAGTCTTTTCTGCTTCTGTATTAAGCCTTTTCAACTTCTGTAATAGAAGATTTCTTCATGGGGATTCTGCAGTTTTTGTTGCTGCCGAATTCAACAATCACCATATCTTCTTCCATACCGATCACAACACCGTAAAAACCTGCGGTGGTACATACGCTGTCACCGATTTCCAGACTGGAAAGCAGAGCATCCATTCTTTTCTGCTCCTTTTTCTGGGGTCTTACCATCAGGAAATACATTAATGCAATCAGTGCAACAATGTAGATAATCATAATAATTGTCTGTTCCATCATTACCTCCTGTAAATTATCCCTGCAGCCTTCTGCAGAATATTTGTCTATTCGCCCTGGGTGAGCTGATACAGTGTTTCTTCCTTAAAGGATGAATATCTGTCTTCTTCAATGGCCAGACGAATGTCTTCCATTAAATGATTATAATAATATAAATTGTGCAAAACTGCAAGACGCATACCCAACATTTCTTTTGCTTTTAGCAAATGTCTGATGTAGGCTCTGCTGTAGCGTCTGCACGCGGGACAGCCGCAGCCCTCTTCTATGGGTCTGGGATCTGTTTCATACTTTGCATTAAACAGATTCAGTTTACCGTGTTTTGTATAAACATGTCCGTGCCTGCCATTGCGGCTGGGATAAACACAGTCGAAGAAATCCACACCCCTGTCTACTGCTTCCAGTATATTGGCCGGAGTTCCCACTCCCATAAGATAAGTAGGTTTATCTTCCGGCAGATGAGGAACGGTACAATCCAGGATATGATACATCTCCTCATGGGATTCTCCCACTGCCAGGCCTCCCACAGCATATCCGTCCAGATCAAGCTGTGAAATCTCATCTGCATGGCGCATACGTACATCATCATAGGTGCCGCCCTGGTTGATCCCGAAAAGCAGCTGATGTCTGTTAATGGTATCCGGAAGACTGTTCAGCCTTTCCATCTCTGTCTTGCAGCGGACAAGCCACCGGGTTGTCCGGTCAACAGAACGTTCCACATATTCCCTGGTAGAAGGATTGGGGATACATTCATCAAACGCCATGGCTATGGTGGATGCCAGGTTGGACTGAATCTGCATACTCTCTTCCGGTCCCATGAATATCTTTGCCCCATCCACATGGGAATGGAAATGGACGCCTTCTTCCTTGATTCTGCGCAGCCCTGCCAAAGAAAATACCTGAAAACCGCCGGAATCGGTAAGAATCGGTTTATTCCATACCATAAATTTATGAAGACCGCCCATCTGTCTGACAATCTTATCACCCGGTCTTACATGAAGATGATAGGTATTGGACAATTCCACCTGAGTACCGATCCGTTCCAGATCCTCTGTGGAAACTGCACCTTTGATGGCAGCTGCCGTACCAACATTCATAAATACCGGTGTCTGAATCGTGCCATGTACCGTCTGAAATTCTGCACGTTTGGCACGTCCGCATTTTTTAATTATTTTATACATAAATCCTCATTAATCTTTTTTCTTTATGACTTCATGGTATGCCACAGATTACCTGCCAGACATACAGAAGAGAAACATCCGCAGCAGATACCAACCATCAGAGGCATTGCAAACTCACGGATAGAAGATACACCGAAGATCAGCAGTACCAGTACCATAATGCCGGTTGTTACAGAAGTGTTGATGCTTCGTGTCAGAGTCTGGGATACGCTTCGATTGATTACATCCTCCAGCTGTTCTCCCCGCTTCATGCTGCCGGTATTCTCACGGATACGGTCAAATACAACAATGGTATCATTGATGGAGTAACCTACAACCGTAAGCATGCAGGCAATAAATGTATTGCCCACTGACCAGCGCAGCAGTGCATAGCATGTCAGCACCACCAGCACATCATGCAGCAGTGCAAGCACCGTACTTGCCGCAATACGGATATCCTTAAACCTGAACCAGATATACAGAAGCATCATAACAGCAGCCAGAAGCACTGCCACAATTGCATCCTGTTTCATCTCTCGGCTGACAGTAGCAGAAATACTTTCTTCCTGAATCTGTTCCTTATCAATACTGTATGTTTCAATCAGACTGTCCTCCAGTTCCTGACGCTGCTGCGTATCCAGAGTCTTGGTCTTGAAAATAACCTGATTGGAACCTGAAACCTTCTGAATCTGAATATCATTATCACCGGTTACTTCAGAGAATAACGGAATGACGTCTTTGTTCAGTTCTTCAATGGAGTAATCCTCATTAAACGTAACAGATGTGGAAGTACCGCCCTGGAATTCCAGACTGTAATTCAGAATATTGCCGCCTTTAACAGGTCCGTTGTAAATCATGGCACCGATACCGCATAAAATGATTACTGCAGCGATGGAGAAGAATATCTTTTTCTTTCCAATAATACCAAGTACAGGCATCGGTTTGGGATTTTTCTTCTTGCCATAGAATTTCGGATCGCGGAAACCGATCTCATACAGTCCTGTCAGAATAAATCTGGTTACAAACAGTGCTGTGAACATGGACAGCAAAGTACCAAGAGCCAGTGTGGTGGCAAAACCTTTTACGGTACCGGAGCCCATCAGATAAAGCACCAGCGCTGCAATCAGTGTAGTGATATTACCATCCAGAATTGCAGATAAAGCCTTGGAAAAACCATCCTTACGTGCCAGGCGTACAGATTTGCCCTCCGCCAGTTCTTCACGGATACGTGAGAATATAATGACATTGGCATCTACAGCCATACCGATAGTCAGAACGATACCGGCAATACCGGGCAGAGTCAGTGTGATCTGAAATGCACTTAACAGACATACCGTCATGGCTACATAAATGGCCAGCGCCAGAGCTGCTGCCACACCGGGAATCAGATAAAATGCAATCATGAATACCATAACCAGTGCAAGACCGATGGCACCCGCCTTCAGGCTGGTGCTGATGGCATCAGAACCAAGCTTTGCACCGACTACATTGGAACGGATTTCTTCCAGCTCCAGTTTCAGAGAACCGATTCTGATAGTAGAAGCCAGCTCTTCTGCCTCTTCAAAGCTTTCCAGACCTGTAATACTGCACTTTCCGGCAGTAATCGCTTCATTAACCCTGGGAGCACTGACGGTCTCTCCATCATATATGATGGAAATAATATTGCCTACATTGGCTTCTGTTACCTCAGCAAATTTTTTGGTACCTTCATCATTCAGAGTAAGATTAACCACATATTCCTTGGTGCTTCCGTTATCCTCGGATATAATTCCTGCTTCCGCTGATTTTACATCAGTACCGGTCAGCACTTCATTGCCTTCAGAATCCTGGAAAGAAAGTGAACCGGGCTTACCCAGATCCTCCAGAATCTCATTGGCATCCGTAACATCAGGAATATCTACGTTAATGCGGTTGGTACCTTCCTGATAAACCTCTGCTTCACTGCTGTAGCTCTGTGCCCTCAGCTGAAGCTTGTAAATGGTATCCGACATATCTGTTGCAGACGGATTTGCATCTTTTGTCTGATAGGTAATGCTCACACCACCGGCCAGATCAAGACCCAGCTTAATGTCATACGCGCTGCCGGTCTGTTCAAATCCAATGCCCAGAACTGCAATATATGTAAGCAGTACCAGTGCAAGAACTGCTGCAGCGAGACGAAGTACACCTGTCGTCTTATTGCCGGCTTTTCTGTTTTTGCTCATTATAAACCTCCTTGGCTCCGGCGGAGCCTGTTATCTTTTCACGTATCTGCCTTTATTCTTCCTCCGCAAGAGCTGCCTTAATCATAATGGCACATTCGATACGTTTTTTCTGCATTTCACAGCCAATATCATACGCATCCGTGATTTTACCATGGAACTGATAGGAATTGGCGGCACAACCGCCGCTGCAGTAAAACCTTGCAAAGCAGTCTCTGCATTTTTCCTTGGCATATACATTGCACTGTTTGAATTCTTTCTGAACTTCCGTGTTGGTAATTCCCTCATCCACATTGCCCAGCAAAAATTCCGGAAGTCCCACAAACTGGTGGCAGGGATAGAAATCGCCGGTGGGTGTTACTGCCAGATACTCTGTACCTGCTCCGCATCCGGACAGACGTTTTGCCACGCAGGGACCCTGATTCAGATCTATCATGAAATGGAAGAAGGTAAATCCTTTTCCAGCTTTTTTTCTGCGAATAAATTCCAGCGCCAGATTATCATATTCTTCCAGGATCCTGGGAATATCTTCTTCCCGGATGGAATAATCCGCTTCCGGAGGAGCAACTACCGGCTCGATGGACATCTTTTCAAATCCCAGATCCGCATATTCCATCAGATCTTTAGAAAAATCCAGATTATTTCTTGTAAAAGTACCCCTTACAAAATAATCCTTATCCCCACGTTTCTTTACAAAATTCTGAAATCTGGGAACAATGATATCATAGCTCCCCGCGCCTTTGGGGAAAGGACGCATTCTGTCATTGACCTCTTTTCTGCCATCAAGACTTAATACCACATTGGACATCTCTTTATTGCAGAATTCAATAACTTCATCATTTAACAGTACACCGTTGGTTGTCAGTGTAAAACGGAATTTTTTATTGTATTCCTCTTCTTTGCTGCGGCCGTAAGCCACCAGCTCCTTTACAGTTTTCCAGTTCAGTAAAGGTTCACCGCCAAAGAAATCCACTTCAAGATTCCTTCTGCTTCCGGAATTCTGAAGCAGGTAATCCAGAGCCTTTTTTCCCACCTCAAAACTCATGAGGGAGCGATCTCCATGGTACTCTCCTTCACCAGCAAAGCAGTATCTGCATGCCAGATTACAATCATGTGCCACATGCAGGCAAAGTGCTTTTACAATGGTGGTACGGTTCTTTACATCAATGACATAATCTTTGTAAATATCCTCGGTATATAAAAGCCCCTGCTCCTTCAGTTCTTCGATCTCTCCCAGAACTTCCTGAAGTTCTTCCTCAGATGTCTGAGGATAATTTTCGGCAAGTGCTTTAAGTACCTGCTCTCTGTCCTGTGTTTCATACAGACCGATAGCATCATAAGTTATATCATCAACTACATGAACGGAACCGCTGCATACATCCAGTACAATGTTATATCCATTACTTTTATACTGATGAATCACAATTTGTCCTTTCTATCCGCTTTATGCGGTCGGTAATTATTTTATTATCTGAAAATCAGCCGCAGCAACACAGAAGGTTCCCGGGCCGGCGCATACTCTGCGCAAAGATGCAGGGACACTCCGTCTGCCAGAGTGCCCCTGTGCTGCTTAAAAAGAATTTCTCTGATTATTTATTGTTTTCGCAGCTCTGATTGCCAACTGTACAGGATGTCTTGCAAGCTGACTGACAGGATGTCTGGCATTCCTTGCATCCGCCTTTTTTCATAGTATCTTTTAAGCTGCTGCCTGTTAATGTTTTAATATGTTTCATATTAATAACCTCCTGTTTAAATTTTGCAATGTGTTCTCTGAAAATATCCAGAGCCCACTATTCCACAATTAAACCCAGTATATCAAAGCCTTTTCATAATTTCAATTACTTTTTTTCTGCATGGACGTTTTTTTGCGGGTTTTTACCCGTTTTTCCTGTTGTTCAGCTGAAAATGCTTCCTGCAGCGCCTCCGGCCATACAGATGCCGAAAATTACGACAATTTTCAGAATACCGCTGCTGCCGGGGCCTGTGGTCAGCTGAGATACCGTCAGAAGAAGCACGGCATACAGAACTCCCGTCAGAATCCCCCAGAAAAGCCGTCTCTCCCGGAATTCCTTTCCTGATAAAAATCCTCCTGCCAGACAGGACAGGAAATACACCACACGGACGGCTGTTTCCGAGCCGGCTGCTTCCCATTTCATCACATAGAGGCACCAGGACAGGATAAAAACACTTACCGCTGAAACCAGATAACTGAGCATCACTGCTCTGGTGATTTGAAAAACAGAAGACCGATACATATTTTCACCAGATGTTTTTATCAAAATATATGCATGACTTTCCTATGGAATCCCATATCCTTTCGTGCTATACTGATAGTACTAAATATTATTCAGGAGAATTCATTTATGGCACTTATCAAATGTCCTGTCTGTCAGAAAGATGTATCCAGTATGGTATTGCGTTGTCCATTCTGTAATGCTGATCTGACTCAGGTAAATATTTCCGCAGATCAGGATGATACGTATTATGATCCGAACTCAGATCCGGAACCGGACAGATCCCTGGATCATTCAGAATCGTACAGGCAAAAATCAGGTACCCAAGGCACACGGGGAAGAGCTGCGCTGAGAACTGAAAAAACAGGCAGTCAACAGACTTCTGAAGCATCTGTTTCCCGGCCCCCCAGAAAAAAGAAAAAGTCTGCTCCTCCCGCAGGACGCAGACTTCTGGGCTACCGCGCTGGAAACCCTTTTTACATGCTTTTTTCCATCTTCTATCATATGGCAGCATGTGTGGGAATCCTGTATGCATTCAGCCTCTCTCCTTTTTATGCCTCAAAAGGGACCCTGCTGTTTCATATCTGCCGTGTATTTCTGGCAGCTGTCATGCTGTTTCTGCCGGTTCTCTTTTTATCAGAAAGTAAATTTCGCAGAAAGCTCTTCAGAAAGCCGTCTGCTGTCATTAAAGGACTTCTGATTCTGTATATTCCTCTGACAGCACTTTTTCTTGTTTCCTGGAATTTCTGCATGTAATTCATCCGGATTTATTTATTCTTATAAACTTGAACACAGCCGGCTTCATAAAGAAGTCCGGCTGTCCGATCCGCAATTATCTGGTGCAGTATAATTCCATACTCAGATTTTTTTCACTGGTATTACAGATATACAGTCTGTATTCCATGTCCTGCAGCTGAAGATTCAGGCTTGCCGTATCATCCATTCTGGAGGCATATACCAGCCCATTTCTGTTCACAAGACGAACCTCATAACCTGAGAACGCAGCCGCTATCATCAAAGCCAGAGTTTCACCGTTTACTCCCTGAAATGGTTCGCTGCATATCTGTTGTCCGGGTTCCAGAGTATAGCAGGTCAGCCGGTTCCACTGCAGGACTTCATCTGTATTCAGACTCCCCTTTTCCAGGGTTTCTGTCTTTTCTTTTTCTCCCTCACTCAGAACCATTTCAGACATTTCCTGAAATGAATTGATTTCCCTTGTGATCTGTTCCCGCTTCACAAAAACATCCGGCCAGAACATGATTCCCAGGAGCGTTATTAAAAACAGAGTGCTTCCGACTACAGATAATACCAACGCAGCACCTTTTCTCCTCGTCCCGGTCCGATAGCCGACCATATTCCGGACACGCCTCTCCAGCTGGCTTGAGTGTTCATACAGACCGGAAACAGACCAGCCGCACCCGCTTCCCGGAACATTCCGTTTTCCGCCGGAAATAGACAGAATGGTTGTATAATACATTTTAGCACTGAATCTTTCCCCATAAACGAAGCATACATCAATATCACATAATGTTTCCTGCAATTCAATAAACTTCTCCATCCAGTAAGAATGAAATGGAAAGAACCAGTAAATCATAAAAACAGCTTTCATCAAATACCTGAAAAACAGGTCATGACGTTTATAATGAGTCAGTTCATGTGCGAAAATCAGCATCTGTTCCCGCGGCAGGAGGGAATCGGCAGGAAGCACAACTTCCGGACAGCGGATACCCTTCAGAAAAGGTACCGAAACAGCTGCATTACAGAACAGAAGAGGTATATTTTTAATTCCCGCTTTTTCAGCAGCAAGATAAAAACAGTCCTGTATCTGTATGTCCGTAACCGGCTGATTCATCCTGCACAGATGCGTGAGCGCTTTCCGGTCTCTCATATTCAGAAAACAACTGGCTGTAATCCCTGTTAACCAGACCACTGCAGCTGCAGTAACAAACGGACTGCTCAATGTTCCTGACGCATATTTCCAGCCTGTAAAATAGAAAGTCCAGCGATTCAGATTCACAATAAACGACAGGCATGTAATAACCACACCTGCAAAAAATATGAATGCGGCTCCAATTCCCGAGAAAAGCATGAAAAAATATAAAAGTCGGATATGACCTGATTTTTTCAGCCATTTGTGTGTCACAATCAGCACTGCTGCCATAAACAGCAGAAAACCTGCTCCTGTTACAACACATCGTAATAATAAATATAACTTTTCAACTAAAAAATCCATTTTAAATCGACCGGGATTTCCGGCCTTCAGAAAACAGGGTGTAAGCCTCCACAACTGCTTAACCGCTGTCATCAGACTACATTTTGAAGAGAGCAGGAGTCAGACAACTCCTGCCTGTTGGACTCGGTTTTAAAAATATCATCTGATTACAGAAGATCTGGCAATCTTCTGTAATCAGAACAGCAAAATATTCAATGATTATCTGAAATATGCAACTCCGGATTCAAACAGTTTCAGATCCTGTTCACCAAAGATATTAACAGCTACAGATTTACCGCGGCGCTCTGCATGTGCCATCTTGCCGAGAATACGGCCGTCAGGGCTTGTAATACCTTCAATTGCACAGTAGGAACCGTTGGGATTCCAGTATTCATCCATGCTCACATTGCCGTCTGCGTCGGTATACTGTGTAGCAATCTGCCCGTTTGCCATCAGTTTGTCGATCCATTCCTTACTGGCTACAAAGCGGCCTTCTCCATGAGATGCAGGACTGCAGTATACACCGCCAAGTTCCGCCTGAGCAAGCCAGGGGGATTTGTTGGTAACAACCTTTGTATAAACCATCTTGGAAACATGACGGCCAATGGTATTGTATGTCAGAGTAGGTGAATCTGCCTGCTGAGGAGCAATTGTTCCATAGGGAACAAGACCCAGCTTGATCAGAGCCTGGAAACCGTTGCAGATACCCAGCATCAGTCCGTCTTTTTCCTTCAGCATCTTTTCAACAGCTTCCTTCACTTTCTCGTTGCGGAACGCTGTCGCAAAGAACTTGGCGGAACCTTCCGGTTCATCACCTGCGGAGAAACCGCCGGGGAACATGATGATCTGTGCCTGCTCAATGCATTTTACAAACTCATCCACTGATTCACGGATATTGGCAGGTGTCATATTGCGGAATACTCTGGTCATTACCTGTGCACCTGCATTTTCAAAAGCTTTTGCACTGTCATATTCACAGTTTGTACCGGGGAATACCGGAATAAATACTGTGGGCTTTGCAACTTTATTTTTGCAGATAACAATGTCCTTTGCGTCAAACAGCTCTGATTTTGCAGGTTCTGATTCCGCATTGGAGTTGGTAGGGAATACCCTTTCCAGAGTCTCAGTCCATGCATGGACCGCATCTTCCATACGAATCACGGTTGAACCATAGCTGAATACGGCTTCCTGAATGACATTACCAATCAGTGAACCATGAGAGGACAGTTTTTCTACTGCTCCAACCGGTACTTCACAAACCAGATTACCCCATCCGGGTGCAAACAGTTCGTCTGCAGCCAGAGCATTGGAATCCAGCTGTACACCAAGTGCATTACCGAATGCCATCTTGGAAACAGCTTCCGCGATACCGTTTCTTTCCACAACATATGCAGATACAATATCTCCGGCTTTAATTGCCTCATGAATAAATCCATATAATTCCTTGATCTGCTCATAATCAGGCATATCATAAGCATCTCTGCTGATTCTGAACAGCATCAGGCAGTTGCCGCTTTTCTTCAGTTCCGGTGAAATGATGGTCCTGTCGCTTGCCACATCTACAGCGAAGGAAACCAGTGTAGGCGGTACATCCAGTTCATTGAAAGTACCTGACATACTGTCTTTGCCGCCGATGGAAGGAAGCCCGAAGCCCAGCTGTGCATCATAGGAACCCAGTAATGCAGAGAAAGGAACACCCCAGCGCTTGCTGTCTTCTGTCATACGTTTGAAATACTCCTGGAAAGTAAAACGGATCTTTGAATAATCACCGCCGTTTGCCACAATCTTCGCTACGGAAGATACAACCGCATAAGCAGCACCGTGATAAGGGCTCCAGGAAGACAGGTAGGGATCAAATCCATATGCCATCATGGTTACCGTATCCGTCTTTCCTTTCAGAACAGGAAGCTTTGCAACCATGGCCTGGGTCTCTGTCATCTGATACTTTCCGCCATAAGGCATAAATACGGAACCTGCACCGATTGAACCGTCGAAGCGTTCAACCAGACCTTTCTGTGAGCAGACATTCAGATCCTTCAGTGTGTCAATCCATTTGCTCTTTACATCTTCAACATGTTCTGCCTTAAAAAGACTTCCTTCTCTGGATGGAATCTCTACCGTAACATCTGTTTCCTGATGAGCACCGTTGGTATCCAGGAAAGCACGGCTGATATCTACAATGGTTTTTCCTCTCCAGTTCATCACCAGACGAGGTTCTTCCGTTACAACTGCCACTTCCACTGCTTCCAGATTTTCTTCTTCTGCATAAGCCAGAAACTGAGCTACATCTTTAGGATCAACTACAACTGCCATTCTCTCCTGAGACTCGGAAATGGCAATTTCCGTACCATCCAGACCGGCATATTTTTTGGGAACCCTGTCCAGATTGATCTGAAGACCGTCTGCCAGCTCACCGATCGCCACGGAAACACCGCCGGCACCGAAGTCGTTGCATTTCTTGATGAGATGGCTGACTTCTTCACGGCGGAACAGTCTCTGGATCTTACGTTCTGTGGGCGGATTACCTTTCTGGACTTCTGCACCGCAGGTCTCAATGGACGCTTCCGTATGAACCTTGGAAGAACCGGTTGCACCGCCGCAGCCGTCACGTCCGGTACGTCCGCCCAGAAGAATGATGATATCGCCCGGATCAGAAGTTTCACGGATTACGGCACACCTGGGAGCTGCTCCCATAACAGCTCCGATCTCCATACGTTTTGCCACATAACCGGGATGATAGATTTCTTTTACATAACCTGTTGCCAGACCAATCTGATTACCATAGGAGCTGTAACCCTGTGCAGCACCGCGAACCAGCTTTTTCTGAGGCAGTTTGCCTTTTAAGGTCTGTTCTACCGGAAGAGTAGGATCTGCAGCACCTGTTACACGCATGGCCTGATATACATAAGTACGTCCTGACAGCGGATCACGGATGGCACCGCCCAGACAGGTAGCTGCACCACCGAAAGGCTCGATTTCTGTAGGATGATTATGTGTTTCATTCTTGAAATTCACAAGCCATTCTTCGGTTACACCGTCAATTTCCACAGGAACCACGATACTGCATGCATTAATCTCATCAGACTCTTCCAGATCCTGCAGCTTTCCTTCTTTGCGGAGCCTGCGCATGCCCATCAGAGCCAGATCCATCAGGCAGACAAATTTATCAGAGCGTCCTTTAAAAATTTCTTCTCTGTCAGCCAGATACTGTTTGTAGGTATTTTCAATGGGTTCCCTGTAATCTCCGTCCATAAATTCCACATTCTTTAATTCTGTCTGGAATGTGGTATGGCGGCAGTGATCGGACCAGTAAGTATCGAGAACACGGATCTCCGTCATAGACGGATCTCTGTGTTCTTCGGACTGATAATAATTCTGAATATGCTGAAAGTCCTTGAAAGTCATGGCAAGACCTAAAGAATCATACAGTTTTTTCAGTTCAGCCTCAGGCATGGTGCTGAATCCATCAAAAATCAGGACATCTGCAGGTTCATCGTAAACAGTTACCAGTGTATCCGGAATCTCTGCAGATGCTTCTCTGGAATCCACAGGATTAATGCAGTGTGCTTTAATGGCATCAGCCTGTTCCTCTGTCAGTTCCCCGCTGATCACATAAGTTGTGGCAGAGCGGATAACCGGTGTTTCATCTTCTTTCAGAAGCTTTACACACTGCTCTGCGGAATCTGCTCTCTGATCAAACTGTCCGGGAAGGAATTCCACAGAAAAAATCAGATCACCTTCCTGAGCGGGAAAGCTGGTTTCGTACACATCATCTACCGGGGGTTCTGAAAAAATAGTATTGACAGCTTTCTGATAAATATCTTCTGAAATATTTTCCACATCATAGCGGATCAGTTCCCGCACTTTTGTAACAGTTCTGATCCCCAGATATCCGCGGATTTCATGTCTCAGCTCTTTGGCTGCAACTGCGAAGGGTTCTTTCTTCTCAACGTAGATTCTCTTAACGCTCATCTTTTCCTCCTGATTTTACACAGTATATTCTTCATGCCTGTAACAGGCACCGCCATGGACAGATTGCTGCATCTGCCCATGGCCGGTTATTATCTAATCCGGAAAATTATATCTTCCCGAAATCAGTTGTCCAGATAATCACTTGTGGTCGTATAATTGACCTTGCCGTTTACATACCGTCTCAATGTATAAACACCATTTTTTACAGTCACTTTTGTGGTCACCTTGGGCGGTTTTTTATAGATATTGGTCAGGAACTTCACAGACAGATTTCCGCCTGTTGCATGAATATCAATTTTTACACTTGTTCCCGAATTATTGGTAAACCTGAGATTCTTACTGCCCCATGCGATTGCTGCATCATATCCCAGAGGACAATAATGAACTGTCATACTGTGCTGATGTCTTTCCACAATCTTAAAATTAGCCTTCAGCGCTGCATTGAACAGTGTAGTTGCCACCTGACAGATACCTCCGCCAATACCGCCGACTTCCTGTCCATTTTCATAAATAATGGCTTCCTTGTAGCCTTTGGCTTTTGTTCTCTGACCCACTGTACCGTTAAAAGAAAACGTCTGTCCGTTGGAAAGAACTTTTCCGTTAATGGCATTGCAGGCCAGCCTCAGATTGGTAGTACGGTTTGTATTTCCACTGTTATAAGTAGTTGTATAAGAAGCATACACATTGGAATAGTAAGTAGATACTTTGCTGCTCCATGCCCCCCGGTAGGTTTTATCATTATACGTACGGTATGCTCTGACTCTCACATAATAAGTTCCGCTGCTTCCCAGATTTGAAATAGTTGTTGAAGTCGTGGTTCTTCCTTTGACCTTAGCAGTTTTTACATTGGAAGAAAAATCCGACTTTGTGGAATACTGAATTTCATAACCGCTTGCAATGGATACAGCTTTCCATACCACTTTCATGCTCTTACTGCCCGTTTTGGTCGCATAGGACATGACAGGTTTTGCAGGTGTAGTAACCGTTTTCAACACATTCGACCAGGAGCCTGTATAGGTCTTGGAATCAGAAGTTTTATAAATTCTTACATAAACCGCATAAGTCCGTCCTGCATCCAGGCCGCTGAAAGTAACAGAATTGGAGGAAGTCTTCTTGGATGCGACCTTTTCCCATTTCTCACTGGAAGAATTATATCTCTTGATCAGGAACTGATAATTGCAGCCTGAAACCTTCGCACCTGTACACTGAAGCTTCAGGGAACCTGTGGTCCGTTTACTTACCTTCAGACCGGAAGCCTTCTCCGGTACGATCTTATAACTCTTTTTTATGCTTCCTGTATAGTTTCCTTTTCCTTTGACAGTAACAGTCTTTGTACCAATACTTTTACAGTTGCTGCTGTAGGATACAGTATAATCTGTATTCTTTTGTAAAGTCACCGTGGAGGATAACTTGATCTTTACTGTTGTTCCCGGTTTTCTGTCTTTTCCGTTGTATGCATAAACAGAAGTTGACAGGGAAACGGAAGCTGAAGATATATCCTTCTTTTTAATCGTAAATTTCTTTGTTAAAGTTCCTTTATAGTTTCCTTTACCTTTTACAATTACGGTTTTGCTGCCCGCATTGATACACTTATCGGAATCTCCCTGACTGTTGGTATAGGAAACGCTGTAATTATCAGAAGACAGCTTATCGGAACCGATAGTAACCGTAACGGACGGTTTATGTGCCTTTCCGTTATATGTATAGCTTTCCGCGCTCAGGCTCATGGAAGCCGTCTCTGACAGATCAATACGGTTGATATTGTATGAATCGGTAATCTGTCCTTTATAATTGCCTTTACCCACTACCGATACTGTCTTGGCACCTGCATTAATACAGCTGTCAGTTTCACCCTTGCTGTTGGTCCAGGTGATTTCATAGTCTGTTCCCTCAACCAGCTTCTCATTACTCAGTACAACCTGAGGTTTCTGAACCTTGCCATTGTAGGTAAATTCCTTCCGGCTCAGTTCCATGGATGTTACCTGTGAGATATCTGCTGCTTCAATAATAAATGAAGCCTCCGCCTTTACAGGTGCATCAAAAACATGTTCAACTCTGGCACCTTTTCTGTCCAGAACATATTCACCGTCTGCATCTTTCTCATAATATCCCGTAATCTCAACAGAAACTGCTGCAGGATTCTCAGATGTGGATGCATTGTGATTATTGGTATATACCGGAGCAGAAATCACAAACAGATCATTTGCATCTTTCTCCTGATCACCTTCCACATAGTAAATTCTTTTTACCGGAACTTCTATATCACTGCCGGTGTATACAGCAGTAGTTTTCTCCAGTTCCAGTTTGACACTCTCAGCCAGTTCCAGCATCTGCGTGGTTGTCTCATCTGAAACAGCTGCTCCGGTTTCACTTTCTGCGACCTCTGTTGCAAAGGCAGGTGCCGCATTGGAAAGAACCAGCATCATTGCTGCTGTCAGCACAAGCAGATATTTTTTCAGACTTTTGCCTAACTTCTCCATGCTTACTCTCCTTTTCTATCAAAATCTCACATCAGCTTGACTGATATTACATCATGTTCAGGCTTCTCCCTAGTATAGCATCGCCTTACTTCAAATACAATCCCGTTTTTCACCAGAAAAGTATCTTTTTCCCACCCCTTTCAGATCATATTTTCCAATTCAAGTATAACATATATGCGGCTTTTCCCTCAATCCGAAATTGTTTTTTTAATAAAAACGGTGTAAACTGAAACAGGATATTAAATAAATCGTAACGATTCAGAAAAATGGCTGAACCGCTGCAAAATCCGGAAAAGAGGTTCTAATATGTATGGAGAATGTCACGCCCATGTAATCATGGACGGTAAAAACTACAAGGCTGCCGTATCTCTGCACAGAAATCATGTAGATGATTCGGTTATCCACAGGGCTTTTCAGTCCTATGAACAGGCCGGTATCCGTTTCGTCCGCGATGGAGGAGATTCACTGGGAGTATCTGCAAGAGCAAAAGATCTGGCTTTGCTTTACGGAATCGACTACCGAACACCCGTTTTTGCAATTCATAAAAATGGATATTACGGTGGAATCGTTGGTTATGGATTCAATACCATTGAAGAATACAGGGTACTGGTGGACCGGGTTTCCAGAGAAAAGGGGGATTTTATTAAAATCATGGCCTCCGGCATTCTGGATTTTGACAAATTCGGAGAGGTTTCCACACCCCTGCAGGATCCCGACCTGATTCACAAAATGGTTTCCATCGCTCACGAAGAGGGATTCGCCGTCATGGTTCACGTCAATACTCCCCGACAGATCTGCTTTGCCCTGGAAGCCGGATGTGACAGCATCGAACACGGTTATTACATGGATGACACCTGCCGGGATCTGTTCCTGAAAACCGGAGCCGTATGGGTTCCCACCCTGGCAACCTGCGGAAATCTGCGCGGATGCGGACGTTTCCATGAAGATGCCGTTGCACGGATTACCGAATGCCATATGAATAATATACGTCTTGCCCTTGAAAAAGGGGTCCATATTGCGGCAGGCAGTGACGCCGGTGCCTATCTGGTTCCTCACGGTCAGGGACTGCTGGACGAAATAAACCTTTTAAAAGAGGCCTGTCAGGAAAATCCCGTGCTTCTTGAAAAGCTGGAGCAGACACTTCTCATCTCCCAGCAGATCATTGAAGCAAAATTCCGCCGGTAAAAAGGCTGCCGCAAAAAGGCTGCTGCACGGACTACAAAATCCCATGCAGCAGCCTTTGCTGTACTCAAAATCATTTTAAATGAATCATGACAGGAGAAGCCTGACTCTGTGTCTGGCTGCTTACTGAGCCAGTGCAATTCTTACGGTATTTCTCTCCAGATCCATATTCAGCAGAGTTCCCTCCACTACTGTCTCGTCCCCGAAGATATCCAGCATGCGGATCCTGTTATCTGCCTCCAGATAAATATTGGCAATGCTGTCTGCCAGTAAGACTTCCGCGTCATCATTCTTATGACCGTAAACTTTTGCAAGACACATAATAAAACCTCCTTCTCAGCCGCCTATTTTATGGAGTGCTTCATGAAGCTTTGCATTTCCTTCGCGGAATGCGGCTACTGCTCCGTCAATCTCATCGGCTGCTGCTGTTTCACCCAGGCCACGCAGCTTTTCTGCCATCTCAGCCAGTTCTTCTGTATGATCTGAATTGTGGCTGTACATGTAATTCAGCATGGTTACTGCTCTCTTTACAGGTTCGCTGGCATCTGCAGCCGGCGCATGGGTATGTTCATGGGTATGGGTATGCTCTCCATGGGCATGCTCATGGCAGCATTCATGATCGTGATGGTGTCCCTCGTGCATCATAATATTTAAAGCTCCTTTCACCTTTTATACTGGCGTAAATGTATACCTCTGCAGAAGACCGGATACGTCTACGTGAAATACAATCGATCCGTCTGAAAGTTCCTCTCTGGTGATCTTTGCATCGGGACTATCCTTAAGAAGCTTCCTGACTTCTGCCTCAGGATCATCTGTCGTTATATCCCGGAAAAATACATCCCGCATCTGATTATTGGCGCATTCATTAAAAATCTCCCAGACAAGCTCATATTCCTGCATAACATACTCCTTTCTTCCACCGGCTCATAATCCCCTGCCGGTTTTCAGTATCTTTGCCATTTATTTATTATAGCCTTACCCGGTGCCGATAACAACCCCCCTGGGGGGATATTTTTATCTTTATCCCGGTGATTATAATCCACATCAGATACCGTCAGACATCACGCTTTTCTGACTGCGTCAGCGAAAAATTCTTCCATATGATCATAGGATTCAAATCTGGCCAGAATCATACGGTTACCCATGGCACCGGAAAGAGCATCCGGAATTCTGCTGCACTGGCAGACTTCCATTGCATACTTGCCAATGAGACTGTTATCGTCCAGCGCATAATTGGAACCGTCGCGGCGGCCTGCAAAAGCACAATAGTAATGTGCCTTCTGAGGCATCAGTGTGCTGTCATAGGCAATCATATCTGCCCAGACTTTATAGACATCTGTGCCGTTGGCATAATTCAGCATCTCGGGAGTATAACCGCCGCTGGGACGCATATTGACCTCCAGAGCCACAATATCACCCTTTTTCCCCAGACCTTCCTGATCAGCCAGAAGGCGGAAAAATTCCAGATGTACAAAACGGCTGCTTACCCCAAAACTTTTCACTGTTTTCCGGCCTGCTTCCCGCACATCATCTTCCAGATTTTTAACAATATAGTAAAAGCTGTCCGTACCATCATTAACAATATCCATAATGGAAGAACAGGTTACGTTTCCGGATTCAAAGATAGGCTCTCCTTTGGAATCAATGATGGCATCATAGGAACAGATCTGACCGTTGACACATTCTTCCATAATATAGGTAACAGGCAGTTTTTCCGCAAAAAAAGCATCCAGATCCTGCTCCGATGAAATCCGGCAGGTATGATTTGCACCCACTCCGTTATCAGGCTTTACAATAACAGGATATCCCACCTGACTGATGAAGGCAAGACAGCCCTCCTTATCATCAACCATATGATACTTAGCCACCGGAATACCGACCTTCTGATAATATTCTTTCATTCTTGACTTATATTTGATCTTGGGCATATCTTCTGACTTGAAACCGGTATTGATGTTAAATTCCGTACGCAGTCTGGCATCCCGCTCCAGCCAGTATTCATTATTGCTTTCCAGCCAGTCGATTTTACCGTAGCGGAAGATCAGAAATGCCACCGCACGGTAAACTTCATCATAATTCTCCAGATTGCTGACCTTGTAATACTCTTTCAGCGCACCCTTCAGACCGGGCTCCAGCTGATCGTAAGGACAGTCGCCAATACCCAGTACATTTATTCCATTCTTTGATAAACGATCGCAGAACTGCCAGTAATTGGAAGGAAAGTTCGGCGAAATAAAAATAAAATTCTTCATAAATATAATTCTCTCTTAATCCTCTTTATGTAAATCTGCAGATTCGTTCTGTCTGCCGTATCTGTTGTTTCTCCTGTATCTGTTACTTTTCACCCAGAAGTATGGGCATGAAATAGTCTACCTGACGATACCACCAGTCCCAGTCATGACACACATCATATCCCCAGAAATCCACCCAGACAGGTATGTTTTTACTTTTCAGCACCGCATCCAGTTTTCTGGTTCCCACCAGTGTTTCATTCTCCCATGCTCCCTGACCGACACAGATGATCATTTTACCCTGACGGTACAGATCCATGTAATAATGGTCGGAAGGCATATTGGACAGATAATCCAGCGGTGAATTCTTATATACCAGATCATCCATATATCCGCCAAAACAATACTGTGCATCATAAATTCCGCTTAATGCCAGTCCTCCTTCAAATACATCCGGAAAGCGGAAATACAGATTTGCCGCATGCATGGCACCCATACTGCAGCCGAATGTCAGAAGCTTCGGATCATCTTCATGATTGCGTTCTTTTGCCCGGCTGATCATCTGAGGAACGATTTCCTGCATCAGATAACTGATCCACTGTTCATGACGTTCAATTCTTCCTCTGCAGTCACCATACGTATTGGACCAGCTTTCTTCATCCAGAGTATCCACAGAAAAAACCTGCAGTCCGCCCGCTTCGATCCAGGGACTCAGCCTGTCTGCCATCCTGAAATTTTCGAAATCAAAAAAACGGCCATTCTGACAGGGAATGTACAGCATCGGTTTACCGGCATGTCCATAGATTTTAAATTCCATGTCACGTCCCAGATGATAACTGTATTGCTTTTCATATGTAATTTCCATTTTGCATCCATCCTTGCTGTTTCGCTATATTGATTCACACTTTTCTATTGTAAACGCTTTTTACCGGCATTTCAAGATAGTATCTTTGTAACTACTCCGCGCAAATTTATCCAAAATGACTGTACTTTCCCTTCAGGTGTCCGTTTTATATGTTATATGTCTATATATTATCTGTTTTGTTCTGTGCCGGAAAAATGATGGAAATACGTGTTCCTATTCCCGGCTCACTGGAAATCTCCAGTTCTGCATTGTGTCTGGAAACAATATGTTTGACGATTGCGAGCCCCAGGCCGGTGCCTCCTGTAGATTTGGACCGGCTCTTATCCACCCGGTAAAACCTTTCAAAAACATGATCCAGAGCTTCCCCGGGGATGCCAATACCTGTATCCCTCACTGTCAGAACCGGTCTGCTGCACGCCCGGATGGATATTTCCACCCAGACCTGTCCTCCCGGCTTATTATACCTGATCGCATTATCACACAGGTTGTAGATTACCTCTTCGATCATGGACATATCCGCATACAGCATGCACCTGCTGGCACCTACAAACTGAAGATGTACACTGCGCTTCTGAGCAGTCATATGAAGACTCTCAATACACTTTTTAGCCAGCTCGCTCAGATCAAACATCTCCGGCTTCAGTTCATTCTCCACATCATCCAGCTCGGAAAGTTTGATGATATCATTGATCAGTGAAAGGAGGCGGTTGGCATTCTTATGAATCCTGGCAGCATATGATGCAGTGGCGTCCACAGGAATCATATCATTTTCGATCAGCTCAGCATATCCTGAAATGGCCGTCAGAGGAGTTTTCAATTCATGTGACACATTGGCGGTAAACTGCTGGCGCATCAGAGCATTTTTCATGATATTCTCATGCTGCTGACGGATCGTGGTGATAAACGGAACCAGCTCCGGATAGACATCGCCGGTATTCAGACGCTGCAGATCTCCGGCCATCCTGTCAATAGGCTCGATGAGTTTATCTGTGAGAAGTTTTGAAAGACAGATACAGGACACACAGATCAGAATACAGATCACTACGCAGATGGGCATGGCCCTAAACATCATTCCCCAGATACTGCTGGATTCCTTGGATACTCTTACAACCGTTCCGTTATTAAGACGCATGGCATAATAAAACATGCTGCGGTCCAGTGTCCGGGAAAGTCTGGAATCATAGCCTTCTCCGTTCTTTACGGCATCCCGGATCTCCGGCCGGTCGGAATGATTTTCCATGGCAGTGCTGTTTTCCACATTGCTGTCATAAATAACAATTCCATCCTCATCCACCACGGTTACCCGATATCCTTCCATAAATGTATACCGGCCTTCCAGAACTGTCTGTTCCACCCCGGAAATCACCTGACAGTAACCTTTCAGCTCTTCCATGATCTGTTTGCGGAACAACTCATAAAATACACCGGTACACAACAGAAACGCAGCAATAGCAGTGGAAATCCCTATAAGGATCATCTGTTTCAGTATTCTTTTTTTCATCCCGACCTCCTTCCTGCAGCAATTCCTCCGCCTGTTGTTCTGTTTTATGTAAAATCAGGCCTCCAGACGATATCCCACGTTACGCACGGTTTTGATACAGCTCCCGTATTCACCCAGCTTCTGGCGCAGGGTTTTTATATGCATATCCAGTGTTCTGGACTCCCCCTGGTAATCAAAACCCCAGATTCTGTCCATGATCAGATCCCTGGGAAGGGCAATGCCTGTATTCTGCAGCAAAATTTTCAAAAGTTCATATTCTTTGAATGTCAGTTCACAGGGCTGATCATCGATATACACTGCCCTCTTTTCATCATCCATAAAAATATGACCGCAGTGATAAAATTTTTCTTCATGCAGAACCTGACTGCGTCTCAGCATGGCCTTTACCCGGGCAATCAGCTCCATGATGCCGAACGGCTTTGCCAGATAATCATCAGCTCCCATATTCAGCCCCCGGACCTTATCCAGCTCCGTTGTTTTGGCAGTCACCATAATGATGGGAATATATCTGGTGGATGCATCAGCGCGCAGTTTTTTCAGTACTTCCAGACCATCTTCATCCGGCAGCATAATATCAAGAATAATCAGCTCCGGCAGTCTCTGACTCAATTTCTTATAAAAATCCCTGGAACAGGAAAATCCTTCTGCCGTATATCCGCTGTTTTCCAGAGCAAGCTCTTCAATTTCCCTGATATCACTGTCATCTTCTACAATATAAATCAATGCCATTTCCATCCCTCCTGTCTGAATTATACCTTAAATAGCACAGTTTGTGGGAATATTATTCAGGCAAAACATATTTTTTCTCATAATGCAGGCATTTTTCATTAAATTCTGCAATATCCTGCTCTTTAATATCCAACGCATACCCGTGTGTTTCATATTCATTCTGGCTGACCTGAATCAGGCAGATCCCGATATTGGAACAGTGATCCGCCACACGTTCGAAGTTGGTCACAATATCCGTCAGAACGAATCCCATCTCAATGGTACACTTTCCTTTTCGCATACGGTTAATATGTTTATCACGCAGTTTTTCACTGAGGTGGTCGATTACCTCCTCCAGCGGTTCAATCTCGTGAGCCGAGGGGAGATCCTCTTTCTGGAAGGAATATACTGCCATATAAAGAATATCTTTAAGAGCTTCAGAATAAACCTGCATCTCTTTCTGAGCTTTATCCGTAAAATGCAGATCCTTATCATGCATTTCTCTGGCAGAATCCAGAATATTAACCGCATGATCGGAAATTCTTTCAAAATCATTCATGCAATGCAGAATCAGATTCATGGTTCTGCTGTCGCTGGTAGTTACATCATTATCGGACAGTTTCAGCAGATAAGTACCCAGTTCATCCTCGTAACGATCCACTTCATCTTCCAGACGCACAATTTCCTGTGCTTTTGTCTCATCATACTCTGTAAGAAGCTCCAGCGAAATCACAAAAGCTTTCAGTGCCATCTCCGCCATTTCACAGGCAACATTCTTACACTGGGATACAGCAAAACCCGGTCTTCCCAGGAAACGTTCATCCAGAAGCGTATAGCTTTCCTTTGCTTCTCCGGGCTTTACTCCGGGATCGTCCTTGATCGTTAAATATGCCAGTTTTTCCAGCAGTTTTGTAAAAGGAAGCAGAATCAGCGTAGCTGAAATATTGAATATGGAATGTACCACCGCAATATCAGCCGGACCAACTGCATCATTCATAAAGTCAAAATGAAATAACGCATTAGCCGCATAAAATACGGTCATAAAAAGTGCGGAACCGATAATATTAAAATACAGATGAACAATGGAAGCACGACGTGCATTTTTATTGGCACCGGCAGCCGAAAGCAGAGCGGTCACACAGGTACCGATATTCTGTCCGAGAATAATCGGAACAGCTGCAGAATAGCTGACTGCTCCCGTGACTGATAAAGCCTGAAGGATACCCACTGATGCAGAAGAGCTCTGTATAACAGCCGTCAGCAGTGCACCTGCCAGAATACCCATGACAGGATTGGAAAACATGGTCAGAATCCTGGTAAACTCCGGTACTTCCGCCAGAGGAGCCACTGCATCGCTCATGGTCTCCATGCCGAACATCAGCACCGCAAAACCCGCCAGTATATTACCCACATCTCTTTTTTTCTCTTCCTTTGAAAACATAATCATGGCCACGCCTAGCACTGCCAGTATGGGGGAAAAGGAAGACGGTTTCAGCAGCTGAAGAAACAGACTGCTGCCTTTAATGCCGCTCAGGCTCAATATCCATGAAGTAATTGTGGTTCCCACATTGGCACCCATAATAATGCCGATTGCCTGAGAAAGCTTCATAATACCGGAATTGACAAAGCCCACCACCATAACAGTCGTTGCAGAAGAAGACTGGATCACTGCAGTCACTGCCGCGCCAAGCAATACAGCCCGAACGGGACCGGAAGTCAGTTTCTCCAGAATTTTTTCAAGATGACCGCCGGATAATTTGGAAAGGCCGTCACTCATGGTGTGCATACCATAGAGAAACAGGGCCAGACCGCCGATCATGGTCAGGACACTGAATACGTCCATAAATCTTACCTCCATTTTGCATTGTTTTTACAAATCAGAATATGTCCGCTGCCCTCCCCGGACAGACACGAGAAGTATAAATGATACATGTAAATATTATTAGAGTTAAATGTAAAATTTATGTAAAGTAGTATTTTTTATGTGCGATCTTCTCATGGATATTGTCTTGTTTTTTCAGATTTTTTGTGAAGATATTAAGAATTATATGCCTATTTATGTTATATTCCGTGTTTTCATTGACTAATTTTCGAAAATATTATATAATTTAATCAATAGAAAACAGTTTATTTTATCCATTTCCCGAAAGGAGGATTTGTATATGAAACATTTTATAGTCGCTATTGGAAGAGAATTCGGCAGCGGCGGTGCGGAAATCGGCAAACTGCTGGCAGGAAAACTTGGTGTCAGATGTTATGACCGCACTCTGATTGACATGGCAGTTGAGAAAACCGGTTTCGTAAAAGATTGCCTGGTACAGGAAGATGAATCCATGACCGTACTGCGCAAAAGCCTTCTGTCCATCGGTTCAACCGGCACCCCCCTGATTGCCGATGAACTGATGCATGCGGAATGCGATATCATCCGCCAGCTGGCTGACGGAGACTCCTGCGTAATCGTAGGCAGATGCGCAGATTATGTTCTTGAAGACCGGAATGATGTTATGAATGTTTTTATCTGGGCTCCGGATGAATACCGAATTGACCGGATTCTGAAAGATCCTTCACTGAATACGGATCAGACCATGACCAGAGAAAAAGCAGCCCGCCTTCTGAGAAAGAAAAGCTCCCAGAGAGCAGGCTACTATAAATATGTAACCGGTGATGAGATGGGCAGCAACAGGCGTAATCAGCTGAAAATCAACAGTGCAGCCTTTGGCGGCAGCGAAACCACCGCCAGCGTACTGGAAGCAGCTGTCAGACTTCGCTTTGCAGAAGACTGATTTCCGTCTCCGAAGTATGTTCAGGCCTGTCTGTTTCCATTTCAGATAGAGGTTCAATCACCGGTAAACCGACAGCTGTTTTAAACAGATCCCCATCTATGTCGATGGCAAATTTACCGCCCTGAAGTTCCGTAAGACTTCTGGCAATGGATAATCCCAGACCGCTTCCTTCCGTATGACGGGACCGGTCCCCGCGGACAAACCGCTCCATCAGTTCTTCTGCCGGAATATTCAATTCACAGGCGGACACATTTTTTATGACGATAATGGCCTGCCCCGATTTCTCCTGCAGCTGCAGATAGACCCGGGTGCCGGCCATTGCGTATTTACAGACATTCTGCAGCAGATTATCAAGCACTCTCCACAGATATCTGCCATCTGCATTTACATAAAGCTTTTTGTCAGGCAATGTCAGATTCAGTTTCAAACTGGCCTTTTCCAGACGCTCCTCGTACTCACCGGACAGCTGCTGAAGGAAAATTCCCAGTTCACAGGGCTCCATCTGGATATTAAGAGACCCGGTAGACGCCTTCGATGCATCGATCAGATCTTCGATCAGCTTTTTCAGACGTACAGACTGACGCTCCAGTACTTCCATATACTCCTGCACCACTTTCGGGTTACGATTCTCCTTTTTCTCCTCCTGGTCCAGAAAATCAAGATAATTGATAATTGAAGTCAGCGGTGTCTTGATATCATGCGAAACATTGGTAATCAATTCCGTCTGAAACCGCTCACTTTTCATTTTTTCTTCCACGATTACATTCATACCGTCTGAAATACGGTCAAGATCTTCCATACAGTTTCTGAAAGAAGGCAGTACCGGAATCTCCCACCGTTTTTTCTGCTTCCCTGACACCGGAACCGAGTCCTTCTGTTCCAGATCTCCCTTTGCCAGCTGATGAGCTTTTTTGCGTACCAGATCCATCTGCAGAATGATCCACAGTCCTGCAAAAAATGAAATCATTATGACCAGAGTCCATAATAACACCAGAAAAGCATCTGCATAATAATACAAGTCCATCATCCACAGACCCGCCAGATACAGCATGAACAATGAGCCTCCCCAGATGGCAGCACCCTTCCATACAAAAGGAATTTTTTTAATAAAAACCACCAGAATACGAAACAGCTTCACAATAAGCATACCTGAAAACAGTGTTTCCGTCTTTACCTTTGCCGCAGTGATCCGCACCAGTACCAGCAAACAGAAAATCTCTGCCGCCGCCATACAGACTCCCCCTGTGATACAGTATAAAATCTGATAATAATACCAGTATACATAATTCACCAGGGTACTCTGAAGAAACAGCAGCAAAATGACAAAACACGGCAGTACAATGTCAAATGGAATTTTCTCCGGCCCCCGCAGACAGGGAGCACTTTCCTTACCATGATATCCTGCAGACACTGCCAGATAAAAAAACATCAGAACCAGAACTGTTATAATCAGAACCGGTATCCATACATAATATTTCCATGATTCTGTGATTTCAATCAGCGTTGGTCTCAGAAACATAAAAAAATCATAAGCGCTGTCATACTCCAGATTCTGCTCATAAAGCCATCGGGAAAAACTTTCCGGACCTGCCATTGGCTCATACTGCATACCGAAATGCATCATGATTCTGACAATCACAGCTGCCGCTCCCAGAAGAGCGGTCATAACGGAAAAGCATACAAGAACGATTCCCTGCAGAATACTGCTGCGCTTTGCGCGAAACAGAAATCCTCTCATCGTCCACCTCCATCAAATTTGTACCCCTGTCCCCACACTACCTTCAGATATCGGGGACTTGCCGCATTGATTTCAATTTTTTCCCTTAAATGGCGGATATGCACAGGCACCGTCCTGTCCGAACCGGTATACGACTCATTCCACACAGTCTGATAGATTACCGCCGGTGAAAAAACACGTCCCGGATTCTCCATAAACAGCTTCAGCATGGCATACTCTGTCGGCGTGAGATTCACTTCCTCACCCTCCACTGTGACCCGTTTGCTTGCATCGTCCAGCTCTATGCCTCCGATACGCAGTACCGGCCGTTCCTCCTCCTGCGCAGGAGCTGCCCCGCCGCCGAACATCATGTACCTCCGGATCTGAGCCTTTACTCTGGCCAGCAGCTCCACAGGTCGGAAAGGCTTTGTAATATAATCATCCGCACCTACATTCAGTCCCAGAATCATGTCTATCTCTTCACTCTTGGCAGTCAGCAGGATAACCGGTACATTGGAGAACTGCCGGATCTCATTCAAAGCGCTGATTCCGTCCATCACAGGCATCATAATATCCAGAAGAATCAGATGAAGCTCCTGCTCTCTGGCAATCTGTACCGCTTCTTTTCCATTGGAAGCCTCCAGTACTTCATAATTCTCAGCCCCAAGATAGATTTTCAATGCCGAAACAATATCTTTTTCATCATCACAAACCAGTATTTTATACATATTTATTCGTTACCTCCATCTGCTAACACTATATCATTTTAAGCATTAAGATAAAATCAGTTAAATGTTTAAGAATCTATTAATTTCACGGATGATCCCACATGGCCTATTGTACCACGAAACGCACGGGAAAAAGTCCATTATTCTTATCTGGAATTATCCATTTCATTTCTGTATTATGAATTTGTCATAATTTCATTGACCTGATTGTCCTTGAGTTGTATAATTTTCCCTAAATTGAGGATATTTATCAAATATTTTCACACAAACTATTATACAATACAAGGAGACAACTATGAACAGAAAAGAGAAAAATGTTCTTGCCCTTTGCAGTATAGTGGCTCTGGCGGCTGCCGCAGCTCCGACTGCCAATGCCATGCATATCATGGAAGGCATGCTGCCGCCCTCTTACTGCATTCTGTGGGGTATCCTGTGCGTGCCGTTTATCGCAGCAGGTTTCATGAAAATCAATAAGACTCTGACAGATAACCGAAAACTGGTGGTCATTCTGGCCATGGCAGGTGCTTATGCCTTTATCCTGTCAGCTCTTAAAATTCCATCCGTTACGGGAAGCTGCTCTCACATGACCGGTACCGGTCTCTGTGCCATCCTTTTCGGTCCCTGTGTTACAGCCATTATCGGAACAATCGTACTGCTGTTCCAGGCAATCCTTCTGGCACATGGAGGACTTACAACACTGGGAGCCAATATCTTCTCCATGGCAATCGCAGGACCTCTGCTGTCCTGGCTGATTTACACAGCTTTGAAAAAGACAGGGATTCCCAGATATGTGAAGGTATTTCTCGCAGCCGCTTTGGGCGACTTATTTACATATTGTATAACTTCATTCCAGCTTTCACTGGCATATCCGGCAGCTGATGGAGGTTTTGCCGCGTCCATGGCCAAATTCCTCGGAATTTTTGCTGTTACGCAGATTCCTCTGGCTGTAATCGAAGGATTTATCACCGTTGTAGTAATTATGGGACTTGAAAGCTTCGCAAAGAGCGATCTGATCAGTCTTGGTTTCATGAAAAAGGAGGCACATTGATGAGTAAAGGAAAACTGGCAGTATTATTATTGATTCTCTGTGCCGTAATTGCGATTGTCCCGCTTGTCATGTACGGCAGCAGCGCTGAATTCGGCGGATCCGATGATGCCGGCAGTGAAGCGATTTCCGAACTGGTGGATGAGGATGTGGAACCCTGGTTCAATCCCATCATCGAATCAGCTCTTGACATGGAGCTTCCCGGAGAGGTGGAATCCCTGCTGTTCTGTCTGCAGGTCGGACTGGGATGCAGCGTATTTTTCTTCTTCTTCGGACGCTATTATGAACGTTCCAGATGGGAGTCCTGAAATATTTTCAATATTATGATTGAAAGGACTGACGCTGTTTCACTGCAGTGTCAGTCTTTTTCCGTATAAAACCGATTTCGAAAGGCTGGATTTTTCTATGAATTCTTCTCAACAGACGCATGACCGGCTTCATGCATCCAATCATACTCACAATCACGGTACCGGGCATCATCACAGGCACGGACACAGTCACGATTCTTTTTCCATAGATCAACTGGCTTTCCAATCCGGCCTGAGCCATATAAATCCCGGCTTTAAAGTTGCATTTTCCATTCTGGCCCTGGTTTTTGTACTGGCTGCAGACAGGCTGACGATCTCTCTTCTGATATTTGCCGGCATGTATTATCTTACCGTCTTCAAGGGCAGAGTATCAAGCCACACTTATCTGTCTCTGATGGGAATTCCTCTTATATTCGCCGTCATTACAGTCCTGACCATTGCTTTGAATTTTTCCCGGCAGGCTGTTGGAGAATACCGCCTTCATCTGTTCTTTTTCTATATTTACACAACGCGGGCGGCCCTGTGGAAAGCTTTCTGCCTGCTCTGCAAAATTTTTTCCGCGGTCAGCTGCATGTATTTCATGTCCCTTTCCACACCGGTCAATGAAATCATCTGCGTTCTTCAGCAATGCCATCTGCCATCTCTGATCACAGAGCTGATGAATATGATCTACCGGTTCATTTTTATCCTGCTGGATGTCCAGCAGAAAATGTCTGTTTCCGCCAGAGCAAGACTCGGATACATCAATTCCCGTACATCCCTTCGAACCTTTGGAAATATCGGAAGCAACCTTTTTATTGTATCCATGAAAAAAGCAAACAGCTACTACGATGCGCTGCTTGCCCGCTGCTATGACGGACAGCTCCGGTTCCTGGCTGAAGAAAAACCGGTAAACAGAAAACTGATTTTTTACGCAGGTCTTTATTTTGCGGCATTAATTGCCATCTGGGCTTTTATATCATTGAAATAGGGGAGATTACAAATTATGCATACTGATGAAACATTACACACAAATGAAATTATCCGTGCAGAGCATCTGAGCTATCTTTACGATGATGACAAAACAGCACTGAATGATATTAATGTATCCATCTATGAAGGGGAACGGATTGCGGTCATCGGTTCCAATGGAGCAGGAAAATCCACCTTTTTCCTGAATCTGAACGGAGTTCTGACCTGCACGGAAGGTACGATCTTTTTCCATGGAAAACCAGTCGGTCATAAAAACAGAGACCTGAATGAGCTGCGCAGGAAAGTTGGGATTGTATTTCAGGACGCAGATAATCAGATCATCGCTTCCACAGTCATGGCTGAAGTTTCTTTCGGTCCCATGAACATGGGATTGCCCCGGGAAGAAGTTGCCCGCAGAGTCGATGAAGCACTGGATTACATGAATATTTCCGAATTCAAAAAACGCCCCGCACATTATCTCAGCGGAGGCGAAAAAAAGAGAGTCAGTATTGCCGATATCATTGCCATGAAGCCCGAGGTGATTATCTTCGATGAACCTACTGCCTCCCTGGACCCGGTTAATGCGGCCATGTTCGAAGAAGTTCTGGACAAGCTGGAAAAGGACAACACCACGCTTCTGGTTTCCACCCATGACGTAGATTTCGCCTATCGGTGGGCTCAGCGTGTCCTGGTTTTCTGCAACGGAAAAATCATTGCCGATGGAAAACCTTCCTGCATTTTCCGCAGGGAAGATATACTGAAACAGGCAAATCTGAAAAAGCCCATTCTCCTGGAGGTCTGTGAAATTCTGCAAAAAAAAGGACTTCTGGCTGATGATACCGAATTTCCCGTCAATATCTCCGGTTTTGAAACCTTCGCACAACAATTGTGCAGCAACCGCCAGATCTGAAATATGCTTCTGCCGGAAAAGGATATAAACCCCGCGGTCAGTATACTGTATATAATAATACCGTATACTTCCGCGGGGTTCTTTGTTCAGGCATATGAATTATTTAACTTTTATGCTGATTCCATCTTTATATTTACTGTATACGTTGCTTCCATTCACCGTTCTGTAGGCACGGACCGTATAGTAATAAGTCTTACCTCTGTCCGCCCCTGTCGTATAGGAAACCGTACTTCCTGAAGTAATTGTTTTGATACGGGTCCAGTTTCCGGAAGAAGAATTTTTACGATAGACAGCATAGCCGTTTGCGCCGCTTATTTTGTTCCAGCTGATGGTAACTTTTCCTTTTTCAGTCGATTTCAGTGTAACCGAAGGTGTGGAAGGAATCGCTTTGCCTGAAATGCCTTTTGAATCATACTTTCCGTATATACGTGTTCCGTCAACGGTACGGTAGGCACGGACTGTGTATGCATATTCTTTCCCGCAGGTGATTTTATATTCATCGGTATAACTGCGCACATCTGATCCCACATCCGCCAGATACTTCCATCCCTCATCTCCCGTTTTCCGGTAAATACGGTATCCGCCGGCTCCTGACACACCTGACCATGTAACTTTCAGTTTTTTATAATTTACTGAAGAAACCTTACCAAGTTTGGGCGCTGAAGGAACAGCTTTTCCCGAAACTCCCGGGGACTCATGGCCGCTGAGAACTTTATTTTCCTTAATGGTACGGAATGCACGTGCCGTATAGTAATAGGTCGTTCCGGTAACCGCTTTTGAATCAGTCCAGGACGTATCCGTCAGGTCATCTGCAACAACAGACCAGCTTCCTCCCGATACTTTCCGGTAAACCCGATAACCTTCCGCACCATCTACAGCTCCCCAGGTTACCTTGATTTTATTGTATGCCGAAGATGCAGCACTTTTCATGGAGGGTGTTGCCAGCATTGCCTTTCCTGAAAGCCCGTTTCTGTCATAGTCACTTAATACCTGCTTTCCATCTCTCAGATAATAGGATCTGACAGTATAATAGTAAGTCGTTCCTGTATCCACAGTTTTATCTGTATAAACTGTGCCTGTAAAATTATTCTCTATGCAGGACCAGCTTCCGCCCTTTATTTTTCTGTAAATCCGAAAGCCATCCACATCGGAAGCAGTTTTCCAGCTGAGCTTCAGACTTTTATAATCCGGAGCTGTCAGTTTCACAAGCTCAGGTGTTTCCGGTTTCATCTGTACAGTCAGCACATCCGACCAGCTGCCGTTTTTCCTGTTTCCATCCTCAGTATACCATGTGCGGATCCTGTAATACAGAGTTCTGTCCTGATCTGCCGCTTCATCCGTAAAACAGATGGTTGCTGACCCCTGCAGCCATGCCGCATCCGACCAGTTGCTGCTGTCTTCACTTCTCTGAATCTCATAGCCTTCCGCCCCCGGCACAGCCTGCCAGGATAACCGGACATTTTCTCCACGCGACCAGGACACCGTATTCCAGACCGGCGCTTCATCCATCATCGCCGCAGAATATAAGAAGTTAACATCCACCTTTCCGGCTATACCGGAAACACTTCCATTTGACGCATACTGCCACATAACATAAGGAGATGCCGTATATCCTGCACTTGAATTATAACGGGCAAGCCAGATCTGATAGCCTGCATCTGTTATTTCGGATGCATTCATATCATCTGTCAGCATGGATTTATTGGCATAAATCATAGCCTGATATCCCGCATCCTCAATCGTCCTGCAGAAATCCAGGCAAAGCTCCGTCTGCTGGGCTTTCGTCAGACCGGCATTATACAGCCGGCCTCCCAGCTGTCCCCCCGGTTCTGCATATTCCACATCCATGACAATGGGAAGATCCAGCTGATCCAGATAATCCTCACAAAGTGTCAGACAGTGCTCGGCCTCTTCTACTGCCTCATCGGAAGTAATCGCCTGGGAATAAATATAGATTCCCACTTTAAGTCCCGCTGCCAGGGCTCCTTCCATATTTTCTTCAAAATACGGATCTGTCATCATTCCCCCGGTACCGTATCCTCTGTTCCCGCAGCGGATAATCACGGCATCCACACCGTTTGCCTTCACCTGATCCCAGTCAAGATCTGTATTTTCATTTTCGCAATTCTGATTATTATATTTTGATACATCAATTGCATGAACGATTTTATATTCATCTGAAACCGCATATGTATTACCATTATAAGGACTTTTCAGACCAGAATCGGAACTTTCGGAATTATTGATACCTGCTCTGGTTACCGGTATTTCCTGACTGATAATCCGGTTTCCCTGTGCATCGTAATATTTCCAGTATTCTGCATCGCCGCCGTCAATTTCATATAATTCCTCCATGGACAGCTCTGTTTCCGATTCTGTTTCCCGGGCCTGTTCAGCCTGCAGAGACATCTCCGGAACTGCCGACAGAATCATCGCTGATGACAACAGATACAAAATCATATTTCCCATTCTTTTCCTGTGTTTTCTTTCCAAAATGAATATTCTCCTTTATTTATTTAATAAAATGTACAATATACCATTATCTATTATAATAAATTTTTGTGAAAACGGAATAGTCCAATCCGTTTTTTGTGCAATTATTTTCTTACAATTTTCTCACATTTTTCCATCCCCGGCTTTTTGGTGAAAAATAACTTTTCGCTCTTCCTTGCCTGCCGGTACAATCGGTGGTATAGTACTAAGTACAATGATGCACCGTATCCGGTGCAGACTGGAGGATATTATGAGTGAATTAATAAATCTGAAGCCTGCAGATGTTTTCTATTATTTTGACAAAATTTGCAGCATCCCACATGGCTCAGGCAACACCGGAGCCATCAGCGACTACTGCGCCGGTTTTGCCAGAGAACACGGACTCCGATACATCCAGGACCCGGCAGACAATATCATCATTTTCAAGGACGGTACAGCCGGATATGAGAATTCTGCTCCTGTTATTATTCAGGGGCATCTGGATATGGTCTGTGAAAAAGATAAGGACTGTACAATTGACATGGAAAAAGAAGGAATCCGTCCTCTGGTTAACGGTGATATGATTACAGCAGACGGTACTACACTGGGCGGTGATGACGGGATTGCCGTTGCCTACGCTCTGGCTATTCTGGCATCAGATTCCATCTGCCATCCGCCCATCGAGGTGGTTCTTACCACAGGCGAGGAGATCGGCCTTGTGGGTGCCTCTTCCCTGGACACTTCTCCGTTAAAAGGACGTGTTATGCTGAATATAGACAGTGAACTGGAAGGAACTTTCCTGATAAGCTGCGCCGGTGGAATCCGGATTGACTGCATAACCCCCGTTAAACATATGGTAGACATGGCTGTACGATATGATGTAACCATTTCCGGTCTCTCCGGCGGACACTCCGGTACGGAAATCAGCAAATGGGGAGCCAATTCCAATATTCTGGCCGGACGTCTGCTGTACACGCTGGATAACCAGACAGAATTCTGGATTGGTGATATTAAAGGCGGACTGAAGGACAATGCCATTCCCATCGAAACCACACTCAGACTCTATGTTACCACAAGAGACTGTGAGGCATTTGAGGAAACAATCCGTACAGTAGAAGAAGAACTGAAAAACGAATACGCCGCAACAGACCCTCAGCTGCAGATCACTTTTAAACGTGGACCGGAGGAGATTTCCCGTATGCTGGATACCCATTCCACAGGACTTGTCACATTCCTTCTTATGAATTATCCCAATGGAATTCAGCGCATGAGTTCCGATATCCCCGGTCTGGTGGAAACCTCTCTGAATCTGGGAATCCTCTATCTGAGTGACACGGATCTTCACTGCAGTTTCTCCATCCGCAGTTGTGTAAGCTCAGCCAAGGAAGCCCTTGTGGATAAACTGGTCTTCCTGACCGAATTTACAGGCGGTACCTGCTCTTTCAGCGGTGATTATCCTGCCTGGGAATACAAACAGGATTCTCCTCTGCGGGATCTGGTTGCACAGGTTTACAAAGACATGTATGGAAAGGACTGCTCACTGGAAGCAATTCATGCCGGTGTGGAGTGCGGCATTTTCTCCGGCAAACTGCCGGGCCTGGACTGCGTTTCCTACGGACCGGATCTGTTTGATATCCATACCACCAGAGAGCGTATGAGCATTTCTTCTGTGGAACGTGTCTGGGAATTTACTCTTGAACTTCTGAAACGTTTAAAATAACTTCCGGGACAGTCCCATGAGACTCCCTGGAACACACTGCCTAAAAAGGCGCAGGAAAGTTTCCTGCGCCTTTTTAACCTGTTCTATACATCTGCTGTACTGCCTGTTACTGCGGATAACAGGACTCGAACCTGCACTCCTTACGAAAACAGCACCTAAAACTGTCGCGTCTGCCAATTCCGCCATATCCGCATTTGTCACACGGATAATATACCATTCTGTCCGAAAATTGTCAAATCAAAAATCGTCCTCATCGTAGTCCCATGTTTCATCCATCTCTGTCTCATTTTTTTCCGACGTCTCCATGGACGCTTCCGTAACCTTTTCCACCATTGACTCCGGATCAAAATAATCGTCTTCATCAAACCTCTCTTCTTCATATTCCACTTCCGGCGCTGTTTTGGGATTATCCAAATCCTTCTTTCCATAAGTATTATTTTTCGGATTTTCTTTAACAGGCTTCTCTTTTTTATGAAATACACCCGGATGCTTTTTCCATCCGGAACCTGATGCCTTTCTGCTTCCCGACCGGTCCCTGGGAAAATCCTCCAGTACCTCATCATTTTTCCCGAACATGCCATTAAATGAATGAAATCCATCTTTTACTTTCACGCATGCTTTTCTGATAAAATCCGCAAAAACCATCATACCGAGTATAATGAGAACAAAGCACAGAATAAGAGCAAACAGCATCATACCATCTGTATTCCATTTTCTGCTGTTTAGAGTCAGGGAAAGGTAAGCTCCCGGAACACATCCCGTGTATCGGTTTCCTTTAACCTCCTGAGTTCCCTGTTTCAGACTTACCGTGGAAGAAATGGTATCCTCCAGGATTTTTTCTCCCCCTGGAAGCTTCAGCTGATAAGTCAGTGTGGTAAGCAGAGGATCATTTTCCAGAAAATTGGTAAAATCCATCAGATCCACCAGTCGGCCGGAATGCTGAAACTCCAGCAGATCTCCGGTAATTTCATGGGCCAGCTGCCCCTGTACACCGAAAATTGTCTGAAAACCTTTATTCAGATCATCAATGGAACCCGTCTGCGCAATAACAATAGAAGAACGTTCGTCCTCCCGCTCTTCTCCATTTGTAACCTCAGCGATACCCTTGGCCTTCTGAGCAATCTTTTTGCGAATATGCTCCTGATCCTTTTGATCCGGTTTTGTCTGAAAAACAAGAGTGATATTTCGTGACAGATTGTCTGATGAGTGAAATTCCGTATCCACTTCAATATCTTCTACTACATAAGTAGTCGAAACCTCCGTTATCAGGCTTTCCTCAGATATATCCTTCTCCAGAACCATCTGATAACCGCCATATTTTTCAGATTCCCCCAGTTCAAACAGCTTGTCGGAATTCTGTCTGCGGATGGTAACGGTCATGCCATCCTCCCATTGAATATAGTACCCCACAGCAATCTTCGCATCATTATAAGAAAAATCCCGGACGTCGATCAGCTCACTCCAGTCCGATGCAGAATCAAATATACCTGCTCTCTGCTGAGTCTGAGTATTTACAAAGCTCTCTGAATCTCCCAGAATCTTTTTCATGAACTGATTCAGTTCCCTGGCTGTACAATCAGAAGCAGAAACAGTGCACATACTCAGCCCGTTTTCTCCGGTCCATTCAAGTTCAGCCATATCAGGCTTGTTTCTTTCCAGATAAGACCGGATCTCCTCACCGTTTTTACTCATGGAATCACTGGAAAAAGTAAAAATCACCTGACGGTCGCAGTGTTTATTCTGTTTATAATGGGTAAGAAAATCGATACGCTCCACAGGTGTTCTTACCAGATTGTCCAGACTGATGATACCCGGTTCCAGCTCGTATTCAGTTCCGCTAAACACCAGCTTTACCGAACTTTCAGAAAACAGCTGCTCCCCCTGACCGCTTTCCTGATAGCCCTGCTCTTCCAGCAGATTTCCCAGCCATCCCAGCAGATCAAGACTGTCAAAATCTTCCTTGTACAATAGACCTGATGCAAAAACAGAATCCGGCTGCTCCAGAGTAACGGATGCCTTTTTACCGGTAATCGTTTCAACTTTTTTTACATAATCATCCAGAGATGAAAAATGGAGAGTGAATGTATAACTGTATTGCTGATTCTCTTCAGCATAGCTCCACTCCAGCTCCGAAGGACACGCTGTCCCAAGCTGTTCATTCAGCTGATCGGCCGTATCATCAAAAATCTTTTCAAAATCCGCCTTATTAATGGATAATCTCATCTGACGATTTCCTGTGTTATTCTGTTCCACTGTCAGCACCGTCTCAACCTCCGCACGCTTCTGCCCACAGCCGGTCAGACTAAACGCCAACAAAAGAATCAGCAATATTATCCACGCTGTTTTCTGCTTTTTCATCCGTATCCTCCATCGCTTTGTTCCTGTTCGCGGAATCATCTTCTGCAATATAAAATACCATAAATTGCGGAAAATGTGAATGAATCCCATACATATTTTCATTTAATAGGACAAAACTGATTACAGGAACAAAAAAGAAAGGAGATAATTTTATGAAATCTATTTTTAAACAGATCTTCTGCCCGGCTCTGATACTGTGCCTGGCCGTCTGCCTCTGTCTCACCGGCTGCATGAGAACTGCTGCTGCATCCCTCCCGCCAGAAAATGAATCCGTTTCCCTGGATGAACTGCAGACTCTGGATAATACCATTCAGAACTGGGGCCAGGGAGTTCAGTTTAATTCACAGAACCAGCCTGTTTCCTCTCTGGAATTTCAGGATAAATACGGTTCTTTACAGGCTGATTTTATAGGACCGCAGGAAAAGGTTATATGGCTGACTTTTGATGAAGGATACGAAAACGGATATACTGAAAAGATACTGGATACACTCCGGGAAAAAAAATGCCCGGCTGTCTTTTTTGTTACCGGTCAATATGCCCGTGAAAATACAGAGCTGATGAATCAGATGATCAGGGATGGACATGCCATAGGAAATCATTCCTGGACCCATCCCGCCAAAGGAATGCCTTCCCTGACCATTGAAGAACAGATTTCCGATATGAATGAACTTCACCAGTACGTAAAAGACAATTATAATTATGAGATGACTTTATTCCGCTATCCTGCCGGTATTTTCAGTGAACAGTCTCTTGCAGTAGTACAGTCTTTCGGATACCGGTCCCTTTTCTGGAGCTTTGCCTATGCAGATTGGGATCCCGACAAACAGCCCGATGCTGCTCAGACTTTGAAAAAACTGCAGGACAGACTTCATCCCGGTTCCATCTATCTGCTTCACGCCGTATCTTCCACCAATGCACAGATTCTGGGAGATTTTATTGATTATGCCCGAAATGAAGGATATGAATTCAAACTTCCGGAATAAAACGTAAAACAGGCTGCAGCGTATCGGCACAAAGAAAAACCTTTCGCCGGATACAGTGCCGGAAAAAGGCTGCCGGAAAATCCGGCAGCCTGAATATAATCCTCGATCATGTCTATGGGGTGACAAATATATGTCGATTACTGCGTCAGCGAATCATATAATGCTTCGTATTGTCTTGCAGAACTTGCCCACGAGAAATCCTGCTTCATGCCGCGTTCCACGATCATATTCCAGTCCTTTTTACTCTTGAAATAAATACTCTTGGCATATTCTACGATTCTCAGCATCTCATGTGCGTTGTAATTGGCAAACGAGAAACCTGTACCTGTCTTCTCAAATTCATTATAAGGCTGTACTGTATCTCTCAATCCGCCTGTTTCACGTACGATCGGTACTGTACCGTAGCGAAGACTCATCAGCTGGCTGAGACCACAGGGTTCGAACAGAGAAGGCATCAGGAATGCATCGCAGCCTGCATAGATCTTATGAGACAGTTCTTCAGAATAGAAAATATTGGCGGACACTCTGTCCGGATATTTATCTGCAAAGAAACGGAACATGCTTTCATATTTTGCATCTCCGGTACCCAGAATCACAATCTGCACATCCTCCTGACACAGAGATTCCATCACGCAGGAAATCAGGTCAAAACCTTTCTGATCCGTCAGACGGGAAACAATACCGATCATAAACTTGCTCTTGTCCACAGGAAGTCCGACCTCTGTCTGCAGCTGAAGTTTATTCTTGATCTTTTCTTTTCTGAAATTGTCCACACTGTAGTTTTTCTTAATATGAGGATCCGTCTCGGGGTTAAAGTCCGTGTAATCAATACCGTTTACAATACCTACCAGATCATTGGCTCTGGCCCGGATCAGTCCGTCCAGTCCTTCACCGTAGAACTCCGTTTTGATTTCTTCCGCATAGGTTTTGCTTACTGTAGTAATCTTATCCGCATATACCAGACCACCCTTTAACAGATTGCCGTCCTTATATGCTTCCAGCTTATCCGGTGTAAAATAGTAATCCGAAAGACCGGTAAACTGCTGGATAACCGGCACATTCCATACGCCCTGGAATTTCAGATTATGAATCGTCATAACAGATTTAATGTTTCTGAAAAACTCTCCACCGCGGAAACTGTCTTTCAGCAGAACCGGAACCAGTCCGCTCTGCCAGTCATGGCAATGTATTATATCAGGCTTAAAACCTATAACCGGCAATGCCGATAATGCTGCACGGCAGAAGAAACAGAACTTCTGCAGATCCCAGAACCAGTCCCCATAAGGCTTGTCCCCTGCAAAGTACTCTTCATTGTCGATAAAGTAAAACGTAATACCATCAACAACTGTTGTCATAATACCTACGTAACGATTTCTTCCGTTGTAGTACATGTAGAAATGGTTCACATAAGTCAGATTCTGAAGATACTCCGGCTTCATACAAAGATACCTGGGTAAAATCACGCGTACATCATACTTCTCTTTATCAAAATATTTTGGCAGAGAACCGGCAACATCCGCCAGACCTCCTGTTTTGATAAACGGAACCGCTTCTGATGTAACAAAGAGAATTTTTTTCATTCGCTTCACCTCTTAATATTAACCGCCTGAGCGGGATTTTTCTCATACTGTTATGGACTGTCACTTTCCATAAACTCATGAGTCTATCATACCAGTTCTCGGACAGTTTTGCAATCAAAAAGGGGCTGCGGCACTAACTCTGATATACAGTTAGTGCCATGGCCCCTTTTATCGACACATCATATAAAATCAGTCCAGCTTTGCTGCCAGTTCCTTGATCTTTTCCACTTCTTCTTTTGATAACTCCTTCTGATCAGACAAAGAAGCAATCATATCCGAAGGTGAACCTTCAAACCAGAAATCCAGGAACATCTTTGTCTGTTCACTCTTGTAATCTTCTTCCTTTACCAGAGGTACATAATAAAAAACTCTTCCCTGACGATAAGAACGTAAATATCCTTTTTCAATCAGATGAAGTAAAAAAGTACTGATTGTCTGTCTCTTCCATACTTTATGAAATCTGGTTTCCAGATCCTTCATAATTTCCTGCAGAGAAACATCTTTACCAGCATCCCAGACACTTTTCATTACAATCTGTTCACAATCGGTCATTAAATCCATAAAAAACATCCTTTCTATGCTCATATAACTTTTATCCGGCAGGCAAATCTGATTATCTATTACACATCCTTTACCGGATCGGAGGGGTCAGCTCCATCGAAACAGAAATAATCCTTCCACCGGAAAAGCACCAGACCAAATGGTTCTTTTTTAAACTGTATTCCCAAAACCGCATTTCCGGGAAACTGCATTTCGTCTGTCATATAATCATACTATTATTTTTTCAAAAACACAACCAAAATCATACTTTTTTTAGAAATTCTTCACATTTTATCCACAAACAACAGTATCCAGACTCATACAAAAAGAAAAGCCTCTGAGTAAACTCAGAGGCTTTCGTATGCAGATGGCGGGACTTGAACCCGCACCCAGTTAACCCGGACATGAACCTGAATCATGCGCGTATGCCAATTCCGCCACATCTGCAGTCCTGTTTTTGAGACCCGCTCCGGTGCTTCCACCTTTGCCTGTCTCAATGCAGCCGGCGGGACTTGAACCCGCACGAGCGCAATGCTCACTAGATCCTTAGTCTAGCGCGTATGCCAATTCCGCCACGGCTGCATCTCCTATTCACTTTCGCGGCTCACTCGCTCGCGACTTTTGTATTTTACGACATAAATAATGAATTGTCAAGAACTTTTTGAAAAAAAATAAAAATTCTTTACTAAGCCTGGTTGTCCGCTGAACCTTTCCATCAATAATAAGCCGGGCGCATACAAAAAGAGCTTCAGACTTTCATCTGAAGCTCCTATGCAGATGGCGGGACTTGAACCCGCACCCAGTTAACCCGGACATGAACCTGAATCATGCGCGTATGCCAATTCCGCCACATCTGCAGACCTTTTGGAAACCAATCTCAGCTTTTAGCTTTTAGCTTTTAGCTTTTAGCTTTTAGCTTTAATCCATTTCCCTGGCACGTTTCATAGTATATACGATTTCCGGTTATTTGTCAACAGAAAAATTTATTTTTTTTAAAAAATTTCAATTGTTGTTGCAAGATGCAAAAATCATAATCTTTTCGGCATCCAGAATATAATCTTTCCGGATGAAAAAATTTCTTATTGACAACCGATGGAACTGTGATATAATTCATCTGGACTCAAAATACAGTATTACTGAACTCCAGTAATACTGTACTGAAAATCAAGTAAAATCATGTTTCGTAACAGTTCCGTTCCGAATCGGTTCTGTTGCGAATTTTTTCGGTATTACCGTTTTTTCAGTACCAGATTATCTGAAAGGAGGATGGTCCGAAGGACCGTTTATATATGAATATCGGCAGTAAAATCAAAGACCTCCGTATTCAGAAAGGACTGACTCAGGAGGAACTGGCAAACCGCACAGAGCTTTCCAAGAGTTTTATCTCTCAGCTGGAGCGGGATCAGACATCTCCGTCCATTGCCACACTATACGATATTTTACAATGCCTCGGTACCAACCTGGCTGATTTCTTCAATGAAACCAGAAAAGAACAGGTTGTTTTTGCCCGCACAGATTATTTTGAAAAAAAGGATCAGGAACTGAACAATACGATCCAGTGGATCATCCCCACCGCGCAGAAGAACCGTATGGAACCGATTCTCATGACGCTGCACGCAGGAGGATCCAGTATACCGGACAATCCTCATGAAGGAGAGGAATTCGGTTATGTTTTGTCCGGCAGCCTGACACTGCATATAGGAAGCTATTCCTACCGGGTGAAGAAAGGTGAATCTTTCTATTTTATTCCGGAAAAAAAGCATTACATTACTTCCAAAACAGGGGCAACGCTGATCTGGGTCAGCTCGCCTCCCAGTTTTTGATAGATTTATTTTTTTACACAGGAGGATATGGACATGCAGGAGCCTCTCATCCGTCTCCAGAACATCAGTAAATCATTTGATGGTTCCATGGTTCTGGATGATCTGAATCTCGATATCAAAGAGAATGAATTTGTAACATTGCTGGGGCCCAGCGGCTGTGGAAAAACCACCACACTGAGAATTATCGGCGGATTTGAAAAACCGGACAACGGCAAGGTCTTTTTTGATGGCGAAGATATCACGTTTCTTCCGCCCAATAAACGCCAGCTGAATACGGTTTTTCAGAAATATGCGTTGTTTCCCCATATGAATATTGAAGAAAACATTGCTTTTGGTCTGAAAATCAAAGGTAAATCAAAGGATTATATCCGCGACAAGATCCGCTACGCATTGAAGCTGGTGAATCTGGATGGTTTTGAAAAACGTGAAGTTACCTCCCTTTCCGGCGGCCAGCAGCAGCGTATCGCCATCGCCCGGGCTATTGTCAATGAACCCCGCGTACTTCTGCTGGATGAGCCCCTGGGCGCTCTGGATCTGAAGCTGCGTCAGGATATGCAGTATGAGCTGATCCGCCTGAAAAATGAGCTTGGCATTACCTTTGTTTATGTTACCCATGATCAGGAAGAATCCCTTACCATGTCTGATACCATCGTGGTCATGAATCAGGGCTATATTCAGCAGATGGGGACTCCTGAAAATATTTACAATGAGCCGGAGAATGCTTTTGTTGCTGATTTCATCGGTGACAGCAATATTATCGATGGTGTCATGATACAGGATCGCCTGGTGGAAATCTGCGGACAGAAGATCCCCTGTGTTGACAGCGGCTTTGGCATCAACCGACCGGTTGATGTAGTAATCCGCCCCGAAGATGTGGAACTCTCAACAGATCCCTCCAGAGGTTTCCTTTCCGGCCATGTGACCAGCCTGATTTTCAAGGGTGTTCATTACGAAATGGAAGTTATGGCCGGCGGTTTTGAGTGGCTGGTGCAGTCCACACTCTGTTATCCTGTTGGTTCAGAAGTAGGAATCCAGGTAAAACCGGAGAATATTCAGATTATGAATAAGCCCGAGTCTGCCGATGAAAAGGCGGTGAGCATTGATGCGTAAACAGCTGTCTGCAGGTCCCTACCTGATCTGGATGATCGGCTTTACCGTCATTCCGCTGATTCTGATCGTTTACTACGGCTTGACAGATTCTTCAGGAGCATTTACGCTGAACAATATGCTGGCGATTTTAGAACCTCAGCGCATGTCCGCTCTGCTGCGTTCCCTGAAGCTGTCACTGATCTGTACTGTCATCTGTCTCCTGCTCTCCTACCCGCTGGCTATGATCCTTAAGAAAATGAGCCGCGGCGGACGCAGCGGACTCCTGATCTTCATATTTATACTGCCCATGTGGATGAATTTTCTGCTGCGCACCATGGCATGGCAGGTTATTCTCAACAAAACAGGTCTTCTGAATACTCTTTTATCCACTCTGGGGCTGCCCGCTGTGAACATTATCAACACAAACAGCGCTATTGTATTCGGTATGGTGTATAACTATCTTCCGTTTATGGTGCTGCCTCTCTACAATGTCATGATGAAGATCAACGATGACGTAATTGAAGCTGCACACGATCTGGGCGCCAGCTGGATCCAGACCTTTATTCACGTGATCCTGCCTTTGAGTATACCCGGCATTATCAGCGGTATTACCATGGTTTTCGTGCCTGCACTGACCACTTTCGTCATTTCCGACATCCTGGGCGGCGGCATGATTCTGCTGATCGGTAATGTAATCGAACAGGAATTTACATTTACGGCAAACTGGAATCTGGGCTCCGGTCTTTCCCTGATCCTGATGATCTTCATCCTGATCAGCATGTTCCTCATTGCCAAATACGATAAGGAAGGAAACGGTACTGCATTCTGATGAAAAATATACTGGAAAAAATCTACCTTGCTGTAATTTTCATTTTTCTTTATCTGCCCATTGCAGCACTGGTTGTTCTCTCATTTAATGAATCCAAATATATGTCCACCTGGGGCGGTTTCAGTCTGAAATGGTACGAAAGCCTTTTCAACAGCCAGATCATTATGTCTGCCCTGCAGAATACTCTGATCATCGCCCTGATTTCCGCTGCAATTGCCACTCTGATCGGCACGGCAGCGTGTCTGGGCATCAGCAGTATGAAAAAAATCCCCCGCACCATTGTCATGGGAATCACCAATATTCCCATGCTGAATGCGGATATCGTGACCGGAATTTCCCTGATGCTGTGCTTTCTGGCCTTTGGTATTACTCTCAGCATGAAGACAGTTATTCTGGCCCATATCACATTTAATATTCCTTATGTGATTCTGAGCGTTATGCCCCGGATTAAACAGCTGGAATCAAGTACCTATGAGGCAGCGCTGGATCTGGGAGCAAGTCCGGCCCAGGCCTTTGTAAAAATCGTTCTTCCGGATATTATGCCCGGTATACTGTCGGGGTTTCTGCTGGCATTTACCATGTCGCTGGATGATTTCATCATCACCCATTTTACAAAAGGTGCCGGCATCAACACGATTTCCACGCTGGTTTATTCAGAGCTTCGCAAAGGAATCAAGCCGAATCTGTACGCATTATCTACCATCATGTTTGCAGCCGTACTGGTTCTGCTGATCATCATGAACCTGCCGAAGCGCAAAGACAACGAAATTACAAAAAAAGAAAACAAAAATAAAAGACAGGAGAATTTCACATGAAAAGATTTTCAGCTTTTGCTTTACTTGTATCCATAACTGTCTCCCTGCTGACAGGATGCAAAGGTTCTTCCTCTGACGAGACAGAAGGCCTGAAACCCGGCACCAATGGAGTGGTTAAGGTTTATAACTGGGGAGAATATATTGATGAAGAAGTTATAGACATGTTCGAGAAAGAAACCGGTATTGAAGTAATCTACGACATGTTTGAGACCAATGAAGAAATGTATCCCATCATCGAAGCCGGGGGAGTATCCTACGATGCTGTATGCCCTTCCGATTATATGATCGAAAAAATGATTGCCAACAACCTTCTGCAGGAAATTAATTTTGACAATATTCCCAACATGGAATATATCAGCGAAGCCATCATGGAAGGCTCAAAAGATTTTGACCCTGAGAATAAATACTCCGTTCCCTACACCTATGGTACTCTGGGCATTGTATACAACACAACCATGGTGGATGAACCGGTTACCAGCTGGGATATCTTATGGAGCGATAAATATAAAGGCGAAATTCTGATGTACAACAGTGTACGCGACGCATTTGTTGCACCTCTGCGCCTCATGGGCGAAGATATCAATACTACTGATGATGCGGTTCTGCGTAAAGCGGCAGACATGCTGATTGAGCAGAAGCCTCTGGTGCAGAGCTACGTTATGGACCAGATCAAGGATCTCATGATCAGCGGTTCTGCTGCCATGGCCATGTGCTATTCCGGTGAGGTTCTTGCCATGCAGGAGGAAAATCCGGATCTGGCTTATGCAGTACCGGAAGAAGGCTCCAATTTCTTTATTGATTCCTGGGTAATTCCTGCCAATGCGGAAAACAAAGAAAATGCCGAAGCCTGGATCAACTTCCTGAATAAACCTGAAATTGCTCTGAAAAACTTCGAATACATCACTTACTCTACCCCCAACACCGGTGCACAGGAGCTGATTGACGAAGAACTTTTATCCAACCCTGCAGTATTCCCCGATGACGAAATTCTCAAAAAGTGTTCCGTATTCCGCTCACTGGGCTCGGAAGGGGATGAAAAAATGGGACAGCTGTGGCTGGAAGTAAAGGGTGCTGCAAAATAAACCCTGATGCACAACAGAAAAAACCGGCAGACCGCCGGTTTTTTCTGTTTACAATCCTTTTAAATTAAATCAGATAACACCCAGTCTGCGCAGTGCCTCTGCCACACCGGATTCATCATTGCTTCCTGTGATATAATCAGCATATTCCTTTAAGGCGGGATGCGCATTGCCCATAGCCACACCAATTCCCGCTCCCTGTATCATATCCAGATCATTTCGGGCATCTCCGAAGGTTATGACCTCCTCCGGAGTCAGATCCAGAATCTCCAGAAGATGACTGATTCCCGACCATTTCCCGCACTCTACGGAAGATATCTCCAGAAGACGCGGTACAGATGATGTAATGTAAATATCAGGAATCTCTCTGGCAAGCAGCTTCCACATCTGCTCCTTTTTCTCCGGATCATGGATGATCAGATCCAGACTGTCCAGCTCGTGTTTATGACATTCCATAAATACATGGATATTCTCCACCGGCCGCCGTGACTCAAGAATATATCGTTTTTCCTTTTCATTTCCACCGAATTTCATGGCATCAGCCACATAATCTGCCTGTGCATAGGCAACTCCATCCACAAAAACCTCATAATTCAGACGCCTGCAGCCGATGCAGTCTGCAAAATAACCATCCGCCAGTGCAATAATCTGTTCCACCGCATGTACCGGTATCCGATATCGTCTCAATGTTTTTCTGTCGGGCATGGTACAGATGGCGGCTCCATTTGAAGTAACCGCGTAGCTGATGCATGGAAGCTCTGCAACCTCCGCCGGCAGTGTGGATAAAGCACGTCCGCTGGCAACTACCACATATATGCCATGCTCTGCCGCTTCTTCAAGGGCCTGTCGGTTATCTGATGTCAGACGTCCGTCCCGATCCAGCGTGGTTCCATCCAGATCCAGTGCAATCAACCTGATTTTCGACCGTTTTTTTTCCATGATTTCCAATCTTCACCATCCGTTTTCTGCATTTGCTGTCAGCCTTTACTGTTTTTCCTGACCAGCAGCCACACAGCAGGCATGATTCCTTTTTTCATCAGCTTGTAGACAATGCTTCCGGAAACAGAATCAGGAACCCGGCCTGTATCGGACAACCCCTTCATCAGCATCCTGACCCTTCTCACAAACTCACCGTAACCGGCTTTTTTCTCCGGATTAAAACACAGTTTTAATCCCAGCATCATCTTTCCCCAGTATTCCCGGGCAATAAATTCACGAACTTCAGGAGTATCACAATTCCAGCTTTTCGCAAATGTCAGACGTTCTTTCCTGAACAGTTCCACCTCTTCGCAGAAATGTTCCGGCAGACGTTTCCAGGCACGCTGCAGATCAATGGGATAAAAATTATATAAAATATCAGGAATATTATACACATCCTGCACATGTTCTATGTACCGCATAATGAAAACTTCTTCTTCATTACGCTGGAGATCCGGAAAAACAACTCCGTATTCTTTAATCAGATCCATCCGAAAGCATTTATTCCAGCAGGAGCCCAGAACCTTGCAGGGAGACTGTGCCGTCCATCTGGTAAAATCAGAGCGTATCTGTTCACCGGAAAAACGCCCTTCTTCAGCGCTGATTTCCGTTGCTGCTCCTGTTTTCCGATTAATCTGCCGATATCCGAACGTCAGAAGATCCGTTCCCGGATCATTCATCTTATGCACCATGGTTCCTGCTGCTTCCGGTGCCATAATATCATCTGCATCTGCAAAATATACATAAGTCCCTGAAGCAACCTGCAATGCGGCATTGCGGGCCGCGCCGGAACCCGCATGCTTCTGAGTAATAATCTGAAACCTTTCATCTTCACCCGTCACTTTTCTGACAAGTCTTTCAACGCCCTTTGCCGAACCATCATCCACCAGAAGAACCTCCAGATTCTTATAGGTCTGGCTCATAATTCCCTGGAGCGCGTCAGGTAATGTATCCTCTGCATTATATACTGGCATGATAATTGTCAGTAAACTCATCACTTACTCATCCCCCCTGAGTACAAATTCCTCTGAATCCGCATAAATTGCGAATATCTTCTGAACTGCTGTCATATTCACGACTTATTCTAACATGCCCTCATACAAAAATCCAGCACAAAATCCGGCGCCCCTCCTGCTGCATTTCAATGTTCTATTTTTGAAAAATCCAGATTCCTGCTGCTGCGATGGCCGCTCCAACGGCTTTATGCCATTCAAATCCTGTTTTTTCCACTCCAAAAAGACCAAATACTTCAATCAGATACGCTGCCAGAAGCTGTGTAATTACAATAATCATTACTGCCATGGCCGGTCCCAGACTGTCCATGCTGCGAATAACAGTATACGTAATCAAAGCGCCCATAATCCCTCCCAGAAGCATATATTTTGGTTCTGTCTGAAAAACTGCAGCAATTCCTTTTTCCCGCCCGCTAAAAAACCAGGCAGCCAGACAGTAAAGAAATGCCGTAAACTGAACAAATCCCGCCGCAGTCCATATTCCACTCTGCCTGGTTACTTCTGTATTGAATACTCCCTGAATACTCATGAGTGCCCCTGAAAGCATGGCTAAAATAAATCCCCACATATAATTTCTCTCCTTCTTATACTATAGCTTTTCAATAAAATAACGCAAACCCTTGACATGAGTGCTATGCTTATATTAAGAGGTGAGTATTATGTTACACAATGAAACCAGAAAACTCTTAATTGAAGCTCTTAATAAAACACATAACGCAAAGGAAGTTGC
>JAXDZY010000141.1:0-23085 GCA_034086685.1 Lachnospiraceae bacterium | reverse complement strand
TTGCCATAAATATGGCAATGACAAAAGAAAGACTGATAAGCAGTGGTTTTTATGATTTAGCCACAGCCTATCAGTCTGTGCACGTCAACTATTGAAACCGCCGTGTACCGAACGGTACGCACGGTGGTGTGAGAGGACGGGAGCTAATCACTCCCTCCTACTCGATTCTGTTGCTGAGATGAAGCATGCCTTTTTCAGATGATTGCCGGACAACGGATATATTACTCTCTTACAAGAACCATCTGGCAGGCAGTGGTATAGGTATCTGTAAAAATACAGTTTTCCGATAGATCATCTGAGGGAGAAATACCGGCAATGGCAAAATCAGCATCTTTGCCGGAAACGCTGGTAAAGAGTGATTCATAATCCATGTCGGTGATCCGGATATCCATATTCAGATAGTCTGCCAGAGCACAGGCGATGTCTATATCGATTCCGGTCAGATCACCGTTCTCATCATAGTATGTATATGGACGGAAACCGGAACTGGTGACTGCATGCAGAATCTGTCCGGAATTTTCCGATGGATCAGATACTGCTTCTTTTTCTGAAATTTCAGCCTCCAGAAATCCTGCTTCGGTGGGATCTGCAGCACTGTTTTCAGTGGTAATATACCGGTCGGATATTTCTTTCAGTGTTCCTCTTTCTTCAAGTACGGCAAGCGCCTGATTCAGGGTATCTGCCAGCTCTGTCCGGTCAGATCCAAGACAGATGGAATACTCCTGCCAGGAGAAAGCCTCCTCCAGTGTGACGAGATGTTCATTTTCACTGCAGTATTTTTCTGCAGAAGAAGCATCCATGATGATACAGTCCAATGTGCCGGTTTTCAGGTCTTCCACAGCTTTGTCAAGTGACTGATAGCGTACAATAACGGAAGGCTCCTGATTATCGGCGGGAAGCTCCAGATCCGTAGCGTACAGATCAGCCTGCGAATCCGTAAGTACTCCGATGCGTTTTCCGGGAAGATCAGCGAGTTCATAAACAGTTCCCGAAACCGGTGCTTCCTCCCCGCAGGCGGTCAGAAACAGACATAGAATAATCAGAACAGCCGAAAAGAGAAATCTGTTAAATTTCATAAATACTGATACCTTTCTTTAATATTACAGTTGTAGGGATACGGTTCGGATTTATTTTATCTCTGATTCAGGGAAAATACAACCAGCCTATTGACAAATCTGCCGCTTCCGTCCTATGATGTATGAAGTTTGCAGAAAAATGAGAGGAAGATAATGGATAGAGAGAAGAAATCCGGTAGTATCACCGGTCGTAGTCGTGACCTGGGGAGCGGCAGTGTTGGAAAATTGATGTTTTCTCTGGCGGTGCCTGCGGTGGCAGCTCAGTTGGTTAATATGCTTTATAACGTGGTGGACCGGATGTATATCGGTCATATACCGGGGACGGGAGTACAGGCTCTTACCGGTCTGGGACTTTGCTTTCCGGTTATTATGATGATTTCCGCGTTCAGTGCCCTGGTAGGTATGGGAGGAGGGCCTCAGGCAGCCATTGCCATGGGGCAGAGGAAAAATGACAAAGCAGATCGGATTCTGGGAAACTGTACCACGGCTCTGGTTGTTCTGGCTCTTTTGCTGACAGCATTTTTCCTGCTTACAGGGCCCGGTCTGCTTCGTCTGTTCGGAGCCAGTGATGAGACTCTTCCATATGCATGGGCCTACATGAAGATCTATGTCTGCGGTACGATCTTTGTTCAGATTGCCCTGGGGCTCAATGCTTTTATTACAACACAGGGATTTACACAGATCAGCATGCTGACCGTGGTGATCGGCGCTGTGATCAATATTGTGCTGGATCCCGTTTTTATATTCGGATTCAATATGGGAGTGAGAGGGGCTGCAACAGCAACCGTACTGTCTCAGGCAGTATCAGCTGTCTGGGTTCTTCGTTTCCTTACCGGGAAAAAGACGGTTCTGCGTATTCGCAAAGAGAATCTGAAGGTTTCACCGGGAGTTCTGGGGCCTGTGCTGGCGCTGGGTGTGTCTCCCTTTGTAATGCAAAGTACGGAGAGCGTGCTGAATATCTGCTTTAATTCTTCTTTGTCCAGATACGGTGGGGATCTGGCAGTGGGTGCCATGACGATATTGTCCAGTGTAATGCAGATCAGTTCTCTGGTCATCAGCGGGCTGGGGCAGGCGGCGCAGCCGATTATCAGCTACAATTACGGTGCGCGGAAGGATGACCGGGTGAAGAAGGCAATTAAACTTCTGGTTATCAGCAATGTGACGGTAACAACCGTATTTTTCCTGCTGGTTCAGATCTTCCCGTCTTTTTTCGTAATGATTTTCAATAACAGTTCCGGTGAACTGATGGAAATTACAGTCTGGGCAATGCATATTTATCTGGGCGGAGTGTTCATGATGGGATTTCAGAATTCTTTCCAGACATCCTTTGTAGCTCTGGGACAGGCAAAAATCTCGCTCTTTCTGGCCTGCCTGAGGAAGCTGATTCTTCTGATTCCTCTTATTTATATTCTTCCCTGCTTTTTTGATAATAAAGTATTTGCTGTATTTCTGGCGGAGCCGGTTTCGGATATACTGGCGGCACTGACTACTATTGCCATGTTTGTTATTAATTTTCCGAGGATACTGAAAAAAGATAGATAAGCAGCTGTCAGCTGCGCAAAATAGAAAAGAGGCTGTCTCAGCAGCGGGAACATTTATGGTTTCCGGTACTGGGGCAGCTTTTTTGGCCTTGACAAATATGGATTTTTATATGATAATAAACACACGGACACCCGGTGGGGGTGTTGAAACTTATGGTAGACTTTAGAAGACACGGGGAGGGATGGTATGCAGGCTGACAAGAAGCAGGTAACCAGGCTGTTGAAGACGGCAAGAGGACAGATTGACGGAATCCTCAGGATGATAGAAGAGGACCGGTATTGTATAGATATTTCCACTCAGCTGATGGCGGCGACTTCTGTGCTGCAGCGTGCCAATAAAGAGGTTCTTTCAGCACATCTGAAAAGCTGTGTGGCGCATGCAGAAAACCAGGAGGAGATAGATGAAAAGGTGGATGAATTTATCCGCATTATGGAGAAGATACTATAGCATGGAGGTTATGAAAGATGAAACAGAAGTTCGATGTGACAGGTATGACCTGTTCAGCCTGTTCATCCCGGGTGGAAAAGTGTGTCCGGGGTCTTGAGGGTGTGGAGGATGTATCCGTAAATCTTCTGACCAACAGTATGCAGGTTGAATTTCAGGAAGATAAACTGAGCATGGATGAGATTTGTGCGGCAGTTGAGAAAGCAGGTTATGGGGCATTTCCGAAGCAGGGTCCTGCTTCCGGGGGGGCATCAGACCCTGTAAACGGCCGCTTTGGGGCAGGCAGCAGCAGGCAGAAGACCGGCGGCATGGATGTTCTGGAACAGCAGAGGAAGAATATGGCATTTCGGCTGAAAGTTTCGTTTGCTTTTCTGATTCCGCTCATGTATGTGTCCATGGGACATATGGTGGGTCTGCCGCTCCCTTCTTTTCTGGAAGGGACAGAGAATGCGGTTTCTTTTGCACTGGTGCAGTTCCTTTTATGTCTGCCGATTATTTATGTAAACCGGGCATATTATATTAAGGGATTCGGTACTTTGATTCATGGTGCCCCCAATATGGATACTCTGGTGGCTATTGGATCCTGTGCTTCTCTGATCTATGGCCTGTTTGCCATTTTTCGAATGAGCTATGGACTGGGGCATCAGAATATGGAACTGGTACACAGGTATCACATGGATCTGTATTTTGAGTCTGCTGCCATGATTCTGGCACTGATTACCGTGGGTAAATATATGGAGGCCCGTTCCAAAGGAAAAACCAGCGAAGCCATCAGCAGGATGATGGATATGGCGCCGAAGACGGCTATTCTGGAAAAAGATGGACAGGAAACAGAAGTACCTGTGGAAGAAGTACGGGTTGGAGATCTGGTCATTGTCAAACCCGGTCAGAGTGTTCCGGTGGACGGTGTGATTGTGGAAGGCAGTACCAGTATTGATGAAGCGGCAATAACGGGGGAGAGTATCCCCGTATATAAGGAGACAGGCAGCAGAGTGGTCGGAGCTACCATCAATAAAGCAGGATTTATCAAGGTAAGGGCAGAAAAGGTCGGAGAAGATACAGCATTTGCGGGGATTATGCGTCTTGTGGAGGAAGCAAGCTCCAGTAAAGCACCCATTGCACGTCTGGCCGACAGGATCGCCGGTATTTTTGTTCCGGCGGTTATTGGTATTGCTCTTGTCACAGGTGCTGTATGGCTGCTGTCAGGTGCATCATTTGAGTTTGCGCTGTCCTGTGCCATTTGTGTTCTGGTTATTTCCTGTCCCTGTGCACTGGGACTTGCAACACCGGTGGCCATCATGGTGGGCACCGGAAAAGGTGCTCAGAACGGGATTCTGATTAAATCAGGCGATGCTCTGGAAACTGCACACAGTCTGGAATATGTGGTTATGGATAAAACAGGGACTCTGACCAACGGACATCCGGTGGTAACGGATGTGATTTCCGCCGTACCTGCAAAGAGACTTCTGTCTATCGCTGCGGGGCTTGAATCCGGAAGTGAGCATCCTCTGGCGGAAGCAATCCTGCGGTTTTCAGATGCGGAAAAGATATCCCGGCTGCCGGTGTCAGAGTTTCAGTCTCTTTCCGGTCGGGGAATTGAAGGTGTCATAGATGGTACCAGGTACTGTTCCGGAAATGTACGTCTGATGGAAGAGCGTCTTCCGGGAGCACTGGATGGGGAAGCGGCAGGAACCGGAAAAACATGGAATCAATGGATCGAAGAACTGGCGGATCAGGGGAAGACACCGTTGATTTTTGCCGCTGCTGAACGTATTATCGGTATGGTTGCTGTCTGTGATGTGATAAAGCCCACCAGCAGGGAAGCTGTTCAGGAATTGAAAAAGATGGGAATTCGTGTGGTCATGCTGACAGGTGATAATAAACGTACTGCTGAGGCAATTCGAAAACAGCTGGATATCGACACTGTAATCGCTGAGGTTCTTCCGGAGGATAAAGAGAAGCAGATAGCAGCCCTGATGGCTGACGGTAAAAAGACAGCCATGATCGGAGACGGTATTAATGATGCACCTGCTCTGGCGAGAGCGGATGTGGGTATTGCAATCGGTGCGGGTACTGATGTGGCAATTGAGAGTGCAGACATTGTGCTTATGCGAAACGATCTGCTGGATGCTGTTACAGCCGTAAAGCTCAGTAAGGCTGTTATCCGCAATATCAAACAGAATCTGTTCTGGGCATTTTTCTATAACTGTCTGGGCATTCCTCTGGCGGCAGGTGTTCTGTACCCTGTTTTCGCACTGAAATTAAATCCCATGTTTGGTGCGGCGGCCATGAGTCTGAGCAGTTTATTTGTTGTATCGAATGCACTTCGTCTGCGGTTTTTCCCGGTTCATCACAGTGGGGCCGGTGAAAAATCCGGAGCAGAGGAGAGCAATGTTGATAATTATATTGAAGCTGCGGATGCAGCGGAACAGGAGGAAATTCATATGGTAACCATTAAGATCGAGGGCATGATGTGCAAACATTGTCAGGCAAATGTTAAAAAAGCGCTGGAAGCAATCCCGGGTGTGGCAGCAGATGTGAATCTGGAAGACAAGGCTGCTTATGTTACAGGCTGCGATGACCTGGAAGTGCTGAAAAAAACAGTGGCGGATGCAGGATATGAGGTAGTATCCATCGGTTAAGCATGATTGGAAGCTGTATCCGGCTGAATCATGAAGACCTCCATGACCGGAAAAGGAACTGAATGAAATCCGTGTCATGGGGGTTTTTCTGCGTTGGAAAAGCATCATGAAATCCGCATCATCCGCATACTTTATTAGAAATGGATTCACAGACAATCTGTGTCCCGGATGCGGGGCGGACAGAGAATCCGGTCGATAGAAAGGGAATATGCAGGTGGTTTTTCAGATTTTGATGATCACATTTATTGCGGGAGTACTGGGAACCGGGCTTGGAGGAATACTGGGGGCAGCATTCTGCAGAGATTCGGTCAGAATTACAGGGCTTCTGGTAAGTTTTGCGGCGGGAATCATGCTCAGCGTGGTATGTTTTAATATGATCGAAGAGGCCATTATTCCGGAAAATGCCGGCAGGCAGATGAGTATTCTGCTGGTGGACTCCGGAATTGCAGCCGGATTTCTGATGGTCTGGGGACTGAATGACTGGATTGAATCGGTGAGCCCTCAGAATCAGAATGTAAATTCGGGATTGCTGACAGCAGGAATTGTCATGATTCTGGCAATTGCCATACATAATATGCCGGAAGGAATGGTAATTGGTGCTTCCTGTGCTGCAGATTCCATGGGAAAAGCAGGTTTGCTGCTGGCTGTGGTAATCGGTATCCACAATGTACCGGAGGGTATGGCAGTGGCAGTTGCCCTGGCGGGCGGAGGTATGAATCGGCTCAAAGCTGTATTTCTGACAGCATTGAGTGGTTTTCCTACAGTGATCGGTGCGGCAATTGGATGGAAACTGGGAACCATGGGACCGGTGATGCTTTGTCTTATGCTCAGTTTTGCAGCAGGGGCCATGCTGTATGTGGTTATGGGGGAACTGATTCCGGAAGCACTGGAAATGTGGCATTCAAAAATGATTGCAGCAGGTATTCTTCTGGGAATGCTGACAGGACTGGTCATTATTTTTGCATAAGGGTGCAAAGAAAAATCAGAAAATTTTGTGCAGATATTCTTTTTGGCAGGTAGTAAAATAAAATGGCTGCAGGGAGAAATACCCGACAGTATTGAGTCCTGTTATATGAGGAGGAATATATCATGATTAAAACAGTTATTTTTGACATGGATGGTTTGATGTTTGATACGGAGCAGCTGAGTAATGAAGCGTGGTATGCAGCAGCTGAGAAAATGGGGATTACCATCCAACAGGAGATGCTGGATTCCATGAAAGGTGTAAATCGCGTGGGATGTGATCAGATTATCCGTTCCTGGCTGGGAGAAGATGTTCATCTGGAATATCTGAGAAACCTGAAAGAGAATTATGTTGAACAGCGTCTGAAGGAGAAAGGCGTTCCGGTGAAAAAGGGACTGCGGGAGCTTCTGTCTTATCTGAAGACGCATAAATATAAAACAGTGCTGGCAACCGGCACATCCGATGACAAAGCCTTGAATCTTCTGAAGATGGCAGATGTGGAAAAGTATTTTGACCATATGGTTTTTGGAAATATGGTGGAGAAATGTAAGCCTGAACCGGATATTTTTCTGGAAGCAGCACGCAGATCCTATACTCTGCCTGCCCAGTGCCTGGTCCTGGAGGATTCGCCCAATGGGATCAGGGCAGCGCATGCAGCCGGATGTCATATCATTATGGTGCCGGATGGAATTCCATCAACGCCGGAACTGGAAAAGATAACGGATGATGTGATGGATTCTCTGGAAGAGGTTCTGGAGATGTTCAGACTCACAGATTGTTCAGCTGTCTGCTGATGACATATAAAGTACAGGATAAAACGCATATGCAGCTTCGTTTTTCGAGGGCTGCATATGCGTTTTTACATGGGAAATACAATTCCGGTTTTATGTCATGTCTACGCTTTCGGTACGTACTTTTTCAATAACTGGTAAACAGCAGCAGTTACAGGAACTCCAATGAGCATGCCGGGAATACCGGCCAGTCCGCCGCCCACAGTGACAGCAGCAAATACCCAGATTCCGGGAAGTCCGATGGATGCTCCAACCACACGCGGATAGATCAGATTGCCTTCCAGCTGCTGCAGTATACAGAGAAAAACGACGAAGTAGATACTTTTAAGGGGTGATACGGTAAAAATCAGGATAAAACCGATGATGCCGCCGATATAGGCACCCAGCACGGGAATCAGAGCAGTAGCTCCCACCAGCGTGCCGATCACGGATGCATAGGGAAAACGGAAAATTGTCATGCCGATTACGCACAAAGTTCCCAGAATAACTGCTTCAATGCACTGACCGCTTATAAAGCTGGAAAAACTCTGATTGAATACACCGACGATTTCGTAAAATGTATCTTTACATCCGCGTTTCAGTACAGGAGAGAGAAGGCGATTGATCTGTCTCCCGAGTTTTTCTTTCCCTGCAAGAACATAGATGGCGAAAATCAGAGCAAACAGCAGGTTGGAAAGAGTTCCGGTCAAAGTGCTGATGATGGAAAATGTGTTGCCGAAAGCACTGGAAATACCGCTGCTGGCAAACTCCATCAGCTTTTTGAAAATATTCTGCCAGTCAATGTTCAGATTGGCAATATAAGCGGAAATCTGTGGAAACAGCTCGTCATTTTCCGCAGCGAAAATCTTCAGCTGTTCAAACAGCGACTGAATAGCCTGTCCGGTGGAGACAATCACTTCGCTGATTCTGGGAAGTACCATGCAGATCAGGAAAATCAGAAAAAGAACGATCAGCAGGAGAGAACCGATGATTCCAAGAGGACGGCTGAATTTCAGAGGCTTGTCTGATTTGCAGAAACGATGAATCAGATAAGCATAGCCATTTTCCAGATGAACCATGATCAGATTCAGGATATAGGCCAGGATACATCCCAGAAGCAGCGGTTTGATGATCTGAAGTAAAAATCCGATGCCGCCGAGAATCTCACTGAAATAACGGAAAATCAGCAGAGCTGCCAGAATAACGGCAGTGTATTTCAGAAAAGAAAGATCACTGAAACGTTTTGAACCATCATGACGGGGACTGAGGGAATTCTGCTGAAAATGCTCCTGTGTATCTGAAGAAGAATGTTCCGGATTAACGGGTTGGTTTATATGTTTTGTATCCATTTGAGAAACTCCTTTCCAGAGGTGTGAATGGTGCCCTGTATCATTCCGGAGGAACCGCCGCCTTTTGCCTGAAAGACATTTCGAAGCTCTCCGGCCAGAGGTCTGCAGTCGCGATGATGGCTGGTGATAACATAGCGGTAGTCTGTTTCATCACTGCCCACCAGTACGGCACTGAAACCCTCATAAAGATCTGCCAGCTGATTGGCCGTATTGCGTGCCGCAATGGCATCCAGCGTATCTGCGAAGAGGATGGCATGTCTGCTTTCGGAAGGCGAAGGCAGTGCCTTTATCTTCTCCTGCATAAGTGCGGCCTGCAGAGTGCAGATCTGTTCTTTCAGCTGTATATTATCCATACGTAATTTTTCTACGGCATCTGCAACCAGATCCGGTCTGGAAGAAAGCTGTATGGAAATGGAAGAAACGCTGTCCTGCTTGCGGGTGTAGTCGGCAATTGCCCGGTCACCGCACAGTATATTGACGCGCACACCGCCGCGATGAGACTGAACACCTGTCACTTTGATCAGCCCGATCTCACCTGTCTGCCGGACATGCGGAGCGCAGCAGGCACAGATATCATAACCGGGAAATTCTACAATACGGACAGCTCCTTTGAGTTCAATCTTACTGCGGTAATTCAGTCCGGCCAATGTATCTGCATCAGGAAAACTGATATGTACCGGAAAATTCTTTTTTACTGCCTGATTGGCTTCGGCCTCAATGGCGCGAAGCTGCCCCGGTGTCAGTGTTCCGTCAAAATCAAGAGTGACTTCATCCGGACCAAGATGAAAACCGACATTATTATATTGATAATATTTATTCACCAGACCGGAGATAATATGTTCTCCTGAATGCTGCTGCATCTGATCAAAACGATGTTCCCAGTTGATCTGTCCATGTACAGAAGATCCGGGTTCCACCGGATGATTCATCATGTGTATAACCGTTTCTTCAAAAGTAACAGGATCTTTTTCAAGTTTTACATCCAGAACCGGTTCTCCGTTCAGAATGCCCCGGTCAGGCATCTGTCCGCCCTCTTCCGGGAAAAATGCAGTCTGGTTGAGAATTACTCTGTAATAATGTTTCTTTTCATCAAAATCACAGGAAAGAACTGTACCGTCAAACTCCGGAAGATAAGCATCTTCGTCATATAATTTTCGTGTCATGAAATTTCATCGCTTCCTTTCTGCAGAAAGGATAGCATAATTTTTGTGGAATGTAAAATAAAAGTTACTGTTAAGGCTTTATCTGTGAGGAGAAAGCAGCATAAGACTCCATCCATTTACTTGAAATTTCAGTTTTCAGCACGTATAATGAAAGAACAGAACAGGAAAGGAACATTAAAAAAACAGGGAAAGGAAAATCAGCGTATGGAAGAAATTCGTACAGGGAAGGGTATTTCTGAAGAAGAGAAGCTCAGGACCCGCGTGGCGGTAATCGGAATTGTGGTGGAGGAGTATGATTCGGCAGATCCCCTGAATGAGATTCTCCACCAGTACGGACCTTATATTATAGGAAGGATGGGGATTCCTTACAGGGAAAAGAATATCAACATTATCAGTGTGGCGGTGGATGCTCCGCAGAATATAATCAGTGCCATGTCCGGCAAGATCGGAAGACTGCCGGGAGTTACAGCCAGGACAGCTTACGCTACAGTATAAAAGAATCAATATTTTTTAAGACGGTTCCTGCCGGGATATGGCAGAAAACCGTCATTTTTTTATCTGAATATTTTACAGCAGAGTAAAATAAAATCATTCCGATTTTACAAAAGATTTACCTGACTTTTTCTTCACTGTGATAGTTGCGGCTTTTTCAAAGTGGTAAACTCTGACTCAGAGATGAGGAAATCATCCCGGCCGGTCAGTTCCGGATCCATACGGACCGGCAATACATAAATATGAAGTTTTATAACGGAGGAAAAACTGATATGAAAAAGAATATTATGAGAGCGGTTGCTCTTGCAGGAGTTATGACATTATCACTTGGTATGCTTACCGCGTGTGGTACAGATACAAAAGAAACAACACCGGGCGCAGCAGACAAAACAGCAGCATCTGATAACACATCAACAGATACAGAAAAAGATTATTCGAATTTAAGCGGAACCATTTCCATGTCCGGTTCCACATCCATGCAGAAGCTGGCACAGGCTCTGGCTGAAGCATTCAGCGCAAAATATCCCGGAGTAACCGTTACTCCCGAATTCACAGGATCTTCAGCAGGAATCGAAGCAGTAACATCAGGTACCGTTGATATCGGAAATTCTTCAAGAAATCTGACAGACAGTGAGAAAGAAGCAGGTGTTGTTGAAAATATCGTGGCAATTGATGGAATTGCGGTAATTACAAATAAAGAAACAAATGTTGCGGACCTGACAAAACAGCAGCTGACTGACATTTACACAGGCACAACTGCCAACTGGTCTGATCTGGGCGGTGAAAATGAAGCAATCGTTGTAATCGGCCGCGAAGCAGGTTCCGGTACAAGAGGTGCTTTTGAAGAACTGCTGGGAGTTGAAGATAAATGTAAATATGCAAATGAGCTGGACAGCACAGGTGCTGTACTTGCAAAGGTTGCATCTACACCTGGCGCAATCGGCTATGTATCACTGGATGTGGTAGATGATACTGTTACAGCCATGAAACTGGAAGGCGTTGAACCTACTGCTGAGAATATCAAAGCAGGAGATTATTTCCTGTGCAGACCATTTGTCATGGCGACAAAAGGAGAAATCAGCCAGCAGAGTGAAGCAGTGCAGGCATTATTTGATTACCTGAAATCAGATGAAGGAAAAGCGCTGATCGGACAGGTAGGTCTGATTACAACAGACTGATCTGACTCCATCGGAATTATGTAAAGAAAACGGTTATTTTAATAAATCCCTGCGATAATTCCTGTGTACCGGAAAGGTGCATAGGAATTATTTCTGGGAAACTGAGAAAATCTGAAAGGACATTTCCATGCAGAAACAGAATAGTAATGAGAAAAAACAGACAAGTATCATATCGGGAAGTTCAGGCAGAGCTCTCGGGGAAAATGTGGCACAGATCATTTTTACCATATGCGGTGTCCTGGCTGTTGTTGCAGTTGCGGTAATCACGATTTATATGATTTTAAATGGTACACCGGCTCTGTTTAAAGTCGGAATCCGGAAAATTCTTTTTGAAACCGTGTGGGAACCCACTGCTTCCACACCCTCATATGGTATTTTATATATTATCCTGACTTCTATTGTGGGTACTGTACTGGCTGTACTGATCGGTGTTCCCATTGGGGTGATGACAGCTGTCTTTCTGGCAGAGACAGCTCCAAAAAAACTGGCAAATATTGTACGGCCGGCCGTGGAACTCCTGGCAGGAATTCCCTCTGTTATTTACGGTCTTATCGGGCTGATGATTTTAAATCCTTTAATGTACAAGCTGGAAAAAATTGTTTTTGCAGATTCAGCGACTCATCAGTTTACAGGCGGTTCCAATCTGATTTCTGCAGTACTGGTGCTTGCCCTGATGATCCTTCCCACTGTGATCAATATCAGTGAATCTGCGCTTCGGGCTCTTGATCCCAAACTGAAATTTGCTTCTCTGGCACTGGGGGCTTCTCATGAACAGACGATTTTCAAGGTTCTTCTTCCTGCAGCAAAATCCGGTATCGCAACAGCCGTTGTACTGGGGGTGGGCCGTGCCATCGGTGAGGCCATGGCAATTACTCTGGTATCCGGCAGCTCGGTAAATCTTCCGCTGCCTTTCAATTCAGTTAAATTCCTTACTACCGCTATTGTCAGCGAAATGGGTTATGCGGCTGATACCCACAGACAGGTGCTGTTTACAATCGGTCTGGTACTGTTTGCTTTTATTATGATCGTAAACGGTATTCTGAGTGCTTTCCTGAAGAAAGGAGCAAAAGATAATGAAGCGTAAAAGTGATATGATTGTCCGAGGTCTGATTAATCTGAGTGCTTTGATTTCCGTGCTGATTCTGGTGGGAATTCTCGGTTATGTGTTTGTACGGGGAATTAAAACCGTTACTCCTTCGTTTCTGCTGAATGAGACTTCGGTGCTGAACGGTACCACCGGCATTGCAGGCAATATTTTAAATACTTTATATGTGATTGTTATTACTCTGGTTATTGCAGCTCCCATTGGAATCGGCAGTGCAATTTATCTGAATGAATATGCAAAACCAGGTAAACTGGTCAGGCTGATCGAATTTACCACGGAAACTCTTTCCGGAATTCCATCCATTATTTTCGGTCTTTTCGGATTTATTTTCTTTGGCAGTGTATTGAAACTGGGGTATTCCATTCTGACCGGCAGTCTGACCATGACACTGATGGTTCTTCCTCTGATTACACGAAATACGCAGGAAGCTCTGAAAACAGTGCCGGACAGCTACCGTACCGGTGCTCTGGGCATGGGAGCTGAAAAATGGTACATGGTCCGCACAATTCTCCTTCCGGCTGCCATGCCCGGTATTATTACCGGTATTATTCTGGCAATCGGACGTATCGTGGGAGAATCTGCAGCGCTTCTGTTTACAGCAGGCAGCGGTTATGCACTTCCCAAATCCGGCCTGGCAGCAATCACCAAGATTTTCCAGTCAGGAGGAACCATGACCATTCAGATGTATCTGAGCATGCAGAACGGCGAATATGATATTGCCTTCGGTATTGCAGTGGTACTGCTGGCTCTGGTACTGCTCATCAATTTCCTGACTCATTATCTGTCATCCAGGTTTGATGTGTCGAAGAAAAAATGATGAAAAATCTGAGGATCAGACAAGAGAAAATCAATAAAACTGTTCAGAGACAAACAGAAATTCTGTTGAGTAAGACGGCGTCAGGCTGCGCCGCTGGAGGAAAATATGTCAGACATTAAAATCAGTACAAGAAATCTGGATTTATATTATGGTACAAATCATGCATTAAAAAACATTAATCTGGATATAAAATCGAACGCAGTAACAGCATTTATCGGTCCCAGTGGATGCGGTAAATCAACTTATCTGAAAACCCTGAACCGTATGAATGATCTGGTGGACTGCTGTAAAATCACCGGTCAGGTTCTGCTGGATGGAGAAGATATTTACGGTCCCAGGGTGGATACTACCCTGCTTCGGAAAAAGGTGGGTATGGTATTTCAGCAGCCCAATCCTTTTCCCATGAGTATTTATGATAATATTGCCTATGGTCCCAGAATTCACGGGATTAAAAACAAGGCAAAGCTGGATCAGATCGTGGAAGAAAGTCTGCGCGGAGCAGCGATTTTTGATGAAGTAAAAGACCGTCTGAAAAAATCAGCACTTGGTCTGTCAGGTGGTCAGCAGCAGCGCCTTTGCATTGCGCGTGCACTGGCGGTACAGCCGGAGGTTCTGCTGATGGATGAACCCACATCTGCTCTTGATCCGATTTCCACCCTGAAAGTGGAGGAACTGATGATTGAGCTCCGCAAAAAATATACGGTTGTTGTAGTAACTCACAATATGCAGCAGGCAACCCGTGTTTCCGACGAGACAGTATTTTTTCTGCTTGGTGAAATCATTGAAGCAGCTCCGACAGAACAGCTGTTCAGTATGCCAAAGAACAAAAAGACAGAGGATTATATCTCAGGACGTTTCGGCTGACAGGGGATTCTGTCATGTGTTGAAGCAAAACGCACTGACCGGAACAGGCGTATTCTGCCTGATTCTGAACAGATGTGTTTTCTGTAAAATTTTGAAACTCAGGGTCCGGAGACCGGAAAGGAAAAAATGATGCGTACCAGATATGAAAAACAGCTGGAACAGCTGAATAATGAGATGATCCACATGGGATGTCTCATTGAAAAGGCCATTGAGCGTGCAATTACTGCGCTGGTTAATCAGGATATGGAACTGGCAAAGAAGATTATGGAGGGTGATGAAGAAATCAATGAGCAGGAAAATTCCATTGAATCCCTTTGTATGAAGCTTCTTCTCTGTCAGCAGCCTGTGGCAACCGATCTGAGGAATGTCTCCGCCGCTTTAAAAATGGTAACAGATATGGAAAGAATCGGTGATCATGCGGCAGATATTGCAGAGCTTTCCCTCATGTTTGCAGGGCAGACCTATATCAAAAAGCTGACCCATATTCAGGAAATGGCCAGTGAAACAACGGATATGGTAGTGAAATCCATGGAGGCCTTTGTGGGCCGGGATCTGAATAAGGCTCAGGCTGTTATTGACAGAGATGACAGAGTTGATGAATTATTCAACAAGGTTAAGTATGAGCTGATCGGAATGATCGCTGAAGACCGCTCCTGCGGCGAGCAGGCAGCAGATCTTCTGATGGTGGCAAAGTATTTTGAGAGAATCGGAGATCATGCGACGAATATTGCAGAATGGGTGATTTATTCCATAACAGGTGAACATAAATCACAGAATTAGTTTTGGAAAAGACTATACAGCAGCAGCCGGCCGGTTTGTGACAGGCTCCTTGTCAGGCAGACAGGGGAATATCATGGACCGGTCTGCTGCTGTTTTTGTGATCAGAAATACCGTTGACATTTATTCAGGATATCATTATAATACCAGATAGTTAGATAACTTACAGTTAGATAACAGACATATTCTGATTCAGTCATGTATGGAAAATACATTTCTGAATTACTTCTTTACCGGAAAAAGAGGTGTTGTGCTTATGCAGTACAGAGTTGGATTTGAGATTAAGAAATTATCAAATCTGGTAAAAAAGAGGATCGATTATCTGTCCAGAGAATCGGGCCTTACCGGCTTTCAGGGATATCTGATGGGATATCTGGTAAAAGAATGCGGTAAAAGGGATCTTTTTCAGCGGGATGTGGAGAAGCATCTGGAGATTTCCAGGGCCTCCGTGACCAGCATACTTCAGCTGCTGGAAAAGAATGGTTTTATTCGGAGAGAGTCTGTGGAGAATGACGCACGTCTGAAAAAAATCGTGGTGACGGAAAAGGGTGTGTGTGCCAACAACCATATTCTGAAATCGCTTGATCAGATGGAGGTCAGTCTGATTGACGGAATTTCCCCGGAAGAGATGGAAATATTCATCTCTGTCATGGAACGTATTAAAAATAATCTGGAGAAGCTGGATCATTAAAAAGGAGAAAAAAACAATGCTGAAGACATTACTGGCTCAGGTGAAAGAGTACAAGACACCATCCATACTGACACCCGTATTTGCAGTGCTGGAAGTATTTATGGAAGTTCTGATCCCGTTTCTGATGGCAAGTATCATTGATAACGGAATTGAAAAAGGTGATGTGGACTATGCCATTAAGGTTGGTCTGGTGATGCTGCTGCTGGCCATGCTGTCCCTGACTTTCGGTGTTCTTGCGGGACGTTTTGCGGCACAGGCGAGTTCCGGCTTTGCCCGGAATCTGCGAAGAGCAATGTTTGAGAATATCCAGACATTTGCTTTTTCCAATATTGATAAATATTCCACTGCAGGTCTGGTTACCCGTATGACTACGGATGTTACCAACGTGCAGAATTCCTATCAGATGGTATTGCGCATGTGTGCCCGTGCACCGGTTACGCTGATCTGTGCGCTGGCCATGACCATTATTATCAATGCCAGGCTGTCCAGTGTTTTTCTGGTGGCCATTGTGATTCTGGGAACGGCACTTGCATTTATTGTTACAAGAGCATTTCCTGTTTTCACACAGATGTTTAAAAAATACGATAATCTGAACGCCAGTGTGCAGGAAAATGTAAATGCTATCCGGGTGGTGAAATCCTATGTGCGGGAAAATCATGAGATTTCCAAGCTGGATAAGGCCTGTACCGAACTGTGTCTCCTTTCCGTAAAGGCGGAGAAGATCATCTGTATGAACATGCCGGTCATGCAGATAACAGTTTATGGATGTATTCTTGCCATTTCCTGGTTTGGTGCGCAGATGGTTGTTTCGGAAACCATGACTACAGGTGAACTGATGAGTATGTTCAACTATGTTATGAATATTCTCATGAGCCTGATGATGCTGTCCATGATTTTCGTTATGCTGACCATGTCAAAAGCTTCCATGGATCGTATTGCGGAGATTCTGACAGAGAAGGCTGATATCGTTAATCCGGAAAAACCGGTGACTGCTGTGGCAGATGGTTCCATTGAATTTGAACATGTAAAATTTGCTTATCGAAACGGCGGTCAGAATGTGCTGGAGGATATTAATGTGACCATCCGGTCAGGTGAAACCATCGGTATTATCGGTGGAACCGGCGGTTCCAAGTCTACATTTGTCCAGATGATTCCGCGTCTGTATGATGTGACGGAAGGAAGTGTACGTGTAGGAGGCAGGGATGTAAGAGATTACGATCTGGATACGCTCCGTGATGAGGTTTCCATGGTTCTGCAGAAAAATGTCCTTTTCTCGGGCACCATTAAAGACAATCTCAGATGGGGCAATGCGCAGGCTTCTGATGAGGAGATTGAACGGGTCTGCAGACTGGCCCAGGCGGATGAATTCATACAGACATTCCCGGATAAATATGATACATGGATCGAGCAGGGAGGTACCAATGTTTCCGGAGGTCAGAAACAGCGTCTCTGCATTGCCAGAGCTCTTCTAAAGAAACCGAAGATTCTGATTCTGGATGATTCCACCAGTGCAGTGGATACAAAAACGGATGCCATGATCCGAAAAGCTTTCCGTGAGGAGATTCCGGACACCACCAAGCTGATCATAGCGCAGCGTATTTCATCTGTGCAGGATGCAGACCGTATTCTTGTACTGGAAGAAGGAAGAATCAATGGAATGGGAACTCACGAAGAATTGCTTGAAAATAATGCTGTTTATCGTGAAGTGTACGAATCTCAGGTGAAAGGAGGAAGAGAAGATGAATAAGAAAAGCAATCCCGGCCCGGGCATGAAGCCCGGTATGGCTTCCGGAAAAAGTCCCATGAAAGTATTTAAAAGAATGGCAGGCTATATTCTTCACTATTACAAATGGCCCTGTCTTCTGGTTGTATTTATGATCTTTTTCAGTGCCATGGCTCAGATTACCGGAAATATGTTTCTCCAGTCCCTGATCGATGATTATATTTCACCGCTGGTGGGTCAGCCGTCCCCTGATTTTTCACCGCTGATGCAGGCAATTTTTCGTCTGGCATGTATTTATGTGGCAGGTGCTTTATGTACATATGGGTATAACCGTATCATGGTAAATGTAACTCAGGGGACTCTGCGTCAGCTTCGTACGGATATGTTCAGCCATATGGAGACGCTGCCCATCCGTTACTTTGATACCCATACGCATGGGGACATCATGAGTATGTACACCAATGATACCGATACTCTGAGACAGATGATCAGCCAGAGTTTTCCTCAGATCATATCTTCCTGTATAACCATTGTGGGAGTTCTGATCTCCATGATTATTCTGAGCGTGCCTCTGACGCTTCTGACGCTGTGCATGTGTGTGGTTATGGTTTTTGTGGCCCGCAATCTGGGCGGAAAATCAGGTATGTTTTTCATGAAACAGCAGAAGGATCTGGGTGCCGTAAACGGATACATCGAAGAAATGATGTCCGGCCAGAAAGTAGTTAAAGTGTTCTGCCATGAGGAAAAGAATATCGAAGAATTCAATAAGCTGAATGACGCTTTGTGTGACAGTGCAGATAAAGCCAATACATTTGCCAATATTCTGATGCCTGTAAACGGTAATCTGGGCAATATCAGTTTTGTTTTGTGCATTGTGGCAGGCTCCCTGATGGCAATTACCGGTTTTGGCGGACTGACACTTGGTAAACTGGCCAGCTTTCTTCAGTTTAACAGAAGCTTTAATATGCCGATCACTCAGGTTTCCCAGCAGTTTAATTCCATTATCATGGCACTTGCCGGTGCGGATCGTATTTTTACGCTCCTGGATGAAAAACCTGAGGAAGATGATGGATATGTTATGCTGGTGCGTTCTCATGAGGATGAAGAAGGTAATATCACCGAGTGTGAAGAACGGACCGGTACCTGGGCATGGAAGCATTACCACAGGGCAGATGATACGACTACTTATACGAAGATGGAAGGTGATATCTACATGGAACATGTGGATTTCGGCTACAATCCTGACAAAATTGTACTTCAGGATATCAGTCTGTATGCGAAGCCCGGTCAGAAAATTGCTTTTGTAGGTGCAACCGGTGCGGGAAAAACCACCATCACCAACCTGATCAATCGTTTTTATGATATTAACGCGGGAAAAATCCGTTATGACGGAATCAATATCAACAAGTTTAAAAAAGCAGATCTTCGCCGTTCACTGGGAATTGTACTTCAGGATACACATCTGTTTACAGGGACGGTTATGGAGAATATCCGATACGGACGTCTGGACGCCACGGATGAGCAGGTAAAAGCGGCAGCCCGCCTGGCAAATGCAGAGTATTTTATTGAGCATCTGCCGCAGGGCTATGATACCATGCTGACAGGCGACGGTGCGAACCTGTCTCAGGGACAGAGGCAGCTGCTGGCCATTGCCAGAGCAGCCGTTGCGGATCCTCCGGTGCTGATTCTGGATGAAGCGACTTCCAGTATTGATACCCGTACCGAGAAAATCGTACAGGAAGGTATGGATCACCTGATGGAAGGCAGAACAGTATTTGTTATTGCACACAGGCTTTCCACCATAAAAAATTCCGATGTGATAATGGTACTGGATCACGGCAGGATCATCGAGAGAGGGGATCATGAATCTCTCCTGAAGGAGAAAGGTGTATATTACCAGCTGTACACCGGTATGCTGGAGCAGGAGTAGAAATTCTGAAAATTCTGAAAATGATATATTTTTCTCTTTACATCCATGTATCGGTGCGTTATAATGTGTACAGATAAGAACTTCAGGGCAGGGTGCAAGTCCCTACCGGCGGTACAGCCCGCGAGCCCGTTTCGGGAATGATTCGGTGAAACTCCGAAGCCGACAGTATAGTCTGGATGGAAGAAGTGCAGCGGATGTATTTGCCATTAAAGTAAAGAGAACATACGGGATCGTTTCGGATATGGTTTATCGGGAAGCCCGCAGGATTTTGATTTACATAACACAGATACAACAGGATACGAACCAGAGCTCTGAGAGAATAATCTCAGAGCTTTTTTTGGTATAAAAGGAGGAGAAAGTATTTGGATGACAGTATTGATGAGAAATATATGAGGATGGCTCTTGAGCTGGCGAAAAAAGGCTGCGGGAAGGTAAATCCCAATCCCATGGTTGGTGCTGTGATCGTAAAAGATGGAAAAGTGATCGGAACCGGTTATCATACAGAGTACGGAAGGCTTCATGCAGAAAGAGAGGCATTGGCCAGCCTTACAGATCCTGCGGATGCAGCAGGTGCAGATCTCTATGTGACGCTGGAGCCATGCTGCCATCGCGGCAAGCAGCCGCCCTGCACAGAGGCAATTCTCAGGCATGGAATTGCAAGAGTCTTTATCGGATCTTCCGATCCGAATCCTCTGGTAGCCGGAAAAGGAGTATCCATGCTTCGTGAGCATGGCATAAAGGTTACAGAACATGTACTGGAAGAAGAATGCAATAAACTGAATGAAGTGTTTTTTCACTATATAAAAAAGAAAAAACCTTATGTGGTTATGAAATATGCCATGACAATGGATGGAAAAATTGCCACGGCAAGCGGTAAATCGCGGTGGATAACAGGAGAAGCTGCCCGAAAGCATGTGCATGAGGACAGAAACCGGTATATGGCGATTATGGTGGGGCTGCAGACGGTTCTGAAAGATGATCCCATGTTAAACTGCCGGGTGGAGGAAGGAAGAGATCCGGTAAGGATCGTATGTGACAGCCATCTCCGTATTCCTGCAGACAGCCGTCTGGTGCAGACTGCGGGAGAAATTCCGCTGTGGATCGTTGCGGTTATGCCGGAGTCCGGTTTATTGCCGGAAGCTGTGAGGACAAAGCAGGAAGCTCTGGAGAAAGCCGGCTGCCGCATTTTTTATACAGGTGCAGATGAAAACGGTCATGTGGATCTGAAACAGCTGATGAAGCTTCTGGGTCAGGAGGGGATTGACAGCATCCTTCTGGAGGGTGGAGCGGGCCTTCATGAATCTGCCTTGAGAAGCGGGATCGTTAACAGGGTACAGATTTATATTGCGCCGAAGATTTTTGGTGGAAAAGAGGCCCCTTCTCCTGTGGGAGGAGCCGGAGTGGATTCTCCGGAGCAGGCCTGGATGCTGTCAGAGCCGGTTATTACGAAGCTGGGGACGGATATTTTGCTGGAAAGTGAGGTTATTTATCCATGTTCACAGGAATTGTAGAAGAAAAGGGATATATCCGCGGGATTCGTCCGGGAGCAAAATCCTGTATTCTGACAATAGAAGGAAATATTATTTTCGGTGACCTGCGGGTTGGTGACAGTGTGGCGGTCAATGGAGTGTGTCTGACAGCCACAAGCATAAAAGGCCATCTGTTTACGGCGGATGTTATGCGTGAGACGCTGGAGCGGTCATCTCTGGGAGCACTTCGTGCAGGCAGTCATGTGAACCTGGAGAGAGCCATGGCGTTGAACGGGCGGTTTGGAGGCCATATTGTTTCCGGTCATATTGACGGGACCGGAATCATCACCGGTATTGAGAAAGATGACAATGCCATCTGGTACACGATACAGGCACCACGGTCACTGATGCGTTATATTGTGGAAAAAGGATCCATTGCCATTGACGGAATCAGTCTGACGGTGGCAAAAATCACCGGCAGCACATTCTCCGTGTCCATCATTCCGCACACGGCAGAGGAAACCATTTTGTCGGAGAAAAAAACAGGGGATGTGGTCAATCTGGAGAATGATGTGATTTCCAAATATGTGGAAAAGCTGCTGGGGCTTGCACCGGAGGATCAGAGTGATGTTTCCTCAAAAACAGGTACTTCTGCCGGCCGGTCATCAGCTTCCGGCAGAATGTCTCTGGAATGGCTTGCGGAAAATGGATTTTAGTCCGGATTCCTGCAGGTATGCTGCTTTAATCCGGATTTGGAGATGATTCATATTGATAACATTTTCAATGAATACTTATTAAGGAGGCTGAACAAATGTTTCAATATAATACAATAGAAGAAGCAGTGGAAGCACTGCGCAACGGTGAAATTATTCTGGTTACGGACGATGAAAACCGGGAAAATGAAGGGGATATGATCTGTGCAGCGGAATTTGCTACAACGGAAAATGTCAATTTCATGGCTGTACATGCCAGAGGGCTGATCTGTATGCCCATGGATGAAAGTCTGTGTGACAAACTGAATCTTCCTCAGATGGTTTCAGATAATACGGATAATCACAGCACGGCATTTACGGTTTCCATTGATGGTATTGATACATCAACCGGCATTTCGGCTGTGGAGCGTTCCATGACAGCCATGGCATGCGTGAAAGATGATGCAAAGCCGGAGGATTTCCGCAGACCCGGTCATATGTTTCCGCTTCGGGCAAGATCCGGCGGCGTGCTGCAGCGTAACGGCCACACGGAAGCAACAGTGGATCTGATGAAAATTGCAGGTCTGAAACCCTGCGGACTTTGCTGTGAGATCATGCGGGAAGACGGGACAATGATGCGAAGCTCTGAAATCGCTGAAATGGCAGAAAAATGGAATATGAAGTTTATTACAATCAGTGCGCTGCAGGAATACCGCAGAAGAACCGAGATGCAGATCATCCGTGCCGCCCGGGCCAAAATGCCTACCCGTTACGGAGAATTCATGGTTTATGGTTATCAGAATACCGTGAATGGAGAGCATCATATCGCACTGGTAAAAGGTGATGTGAAGGATGGTGAGAATGTTCTCTGCCGTGTTCATTCCGAGTGTATGACCGGTGATGCCTTCGGTTCTTCACGGTGTGACTGCGGTCAGCAGTATGATGCTGCCATGAAGGCACTGGAAAAGGAAGGACGCGGCGTACTTGTATATCTGCGTCAGGAAGGCAGGGGAATCGGACTGATCAATAAAATCCGGGCTTATGAGCTGCAGGATCAGGGACTGGATACGGTTCAGGCAAATCTGGCTCTCGGATTTGAAGAGGATGCCAGAGAATATTCCATTGCATCACAGATTTTAAAGGATCTGGGAGTAAAATCAGTGGAACTGATGACTAATAATCCGCTGAAAATTGAGGGACTGGAAAAATACGGAACCAGGGTCAACGGACGAAAGCCGATTCAGATGGAAGCTACCCCCTATGATCTGTTTTATCTGAAAACAAAACAGAAAAAGATGGGACATCTGATGCAGTATTAATGAAATGAACAAATAAAAGGAGCAGATAAGTATGAGAGTTTTAGAAGGCAATATGATCGCGGGCGATGTGCGGATCGG
>JAXDZY010000138.1:0-13049 GCA_034086685.1 Lachnospiraceae bacterium | reverse complement strand
CCTGAAAGTATGGTAAACTCATATCCAGAATAACTCTTTCAGGTGGTCTGTACCTTTCTTTAGTGTGGTAACTTAAGAATAGCATAAAATCATTAGAAAGAGTTATTTTTTTATTGAGAACTTTTTACTGTCAAGTATTATTAAATTATATGTAAAAAAACAAGAAAAAATAGTCGGATCATTGTAGAAGTTATTGAAAAAATGTCAAAATAGTGCTACTATATAGATGAAAAGTTACTATAAATATAAAGCTAAAAAGTCATTTCCGAGCAATTGCGTTTGTACAGTTTTTGTACAGTATCAGTTGAAATATATTCCTGTAGTTATAATTGATAAAACCGGAACGATGAGATTCAGTATGAAAAAAACAGATGTACATGGGCTTTTTTTGTGTATACGAAATTGTTTTGGAAAGTCCGAAAAGTTCAAAAAAAATAATAAATTGAGGTGTTGTGATATGGCAGAAGCGGAGCTTCGCAAACTAAAAAGAACAGAACTGCTGGAGATGCTCATAGAACAGAGTAAGGAAGTAGAGAAATTGCAGGGACGGATCAGTGAACTGGAACAACAGCTTTCAGATAAGGAAATTCGTCTGGAAAAGGCAGGTACCATTGCGGAAGCGGCATTTCAGATGAACGGAGTTCTGGAAGCGGCACAAGCGGCAGCTCAACAGTATCTGGATAATATCAGACAGTTAAATGAACGGCAGGAGACTATCTGTGCTCAGAAAACAGAAGAGACGGAAGCTTATGTTGCAAAACTTTTGAAAGATACTCAGGTTTCCTGTGATGAAAAAGAAAGAAATACTGCTGACAAATGCGCCGCCATGGAGATGACAGTACAGGAACGCTGTGATCTTATGAAAGAAGAAACAAGGGCCAGGTGCGATGAGATGTCGGAACGGGTCAAAGAGGAATGTGCCCGTCTGGAAGAAGGCACCAGATTGAAATGTGTCAAGCTGGAACAGGAGACAGAAGCGAAAAGCATTGCCCGCATCAAAGAAGCCGAAGACCGTTACAATGAACTGACACAGAAGGCAGAACAGGATGTGGAAGCACGCTGGGAGATCCTGTCCAGAAGGCTGGAAGACTTTTACCGTGCTCATGAAGGCCTCCGTGAATTATTAACTTCAAATGGCGGGATTCAGAGAGAAGCACAATGAAAAAAAACAGGAATCTGACAGTTCCGCCCATTGAAGAACTGGAAAAGGAATTAAAAAGAGAACGCTATCGCCAGAACTACGGAGCTACACTTCGAAGTACCATTTATGCCTTGATAACCGTTGCGGCTGTTGCGGTGCTTGTGGCGACTCTGCTGCTGCCGGTGCTTCAGATATATGGTTCTTCCATGACTCCCACGCTGGTGGATGGAGATATCGTTGTATCTCTGAAAGAATCAGATTTTCAAAAGCAGGATGTAATTGCTTTTTATTACAATAATAAAATCCTGGTAAAACGTGTGATCGCACGGGCAGGAGAATGGGTGGACATTGACGAAGACGGTAATGTCTATGTAAACGGAGAGCTTCTGGATGAACCATATCTGAAGGATAAGGCACTGGGAGAATGTGACATTGAACTGCCTTACCAGGTACCGGAAGGAAGACTGTTTGTGATGGGAGACCACCGCTCTGTATCGGTAGACAGCCGTTCCACCGCAGTGGGATGTGTATCGGAAGAACAGATCGTAGGAAAACTGGTGTTCTGTATCTGGCCTCTGAAAAATATCGGAAAAATAGGCGGAAATACAGGAGCAGAATAAAAAGATAGAATAGAAGGACAGAGTAAAAGGAGGTGCTTTCATGGATTCTTCATTACTGGAACGCGCCAGAACATTTCTGCGGGCACATCATAAAAAGAATATATGGTATCGTACCATGTGCGGCCTGGCAGCGGTTGTGGTATTTGTAACAACATATATGCTGATTCTCCCTGCTATAACCATGGAACGTGAAACAATCTGCGGATTGGAAGAACATGTACATTCAGATGAATGTTATGAAATGCGAGCCATTGATCAGTCGGAAGTACTGAAATGCACAAAAGGAACACTGAAAATCCATGAGCACACAGACAGCTGTTACGACCTGGATCATAATCTGATCTGCGGCTATGCGGATTATGTGATCCACACTCATGACGAAAAATGTTATGATGCGGACGGAAACCTTGTATGTACACTGCCTGAAGTGAAAGAACACGAGCATACTGCGTCCTGTTACAAAGAAGAGAAAAAACTGATCTGCGGACAGGAAGAATCCGCCGGCCATCAGCATAGTGAAGACTGCTGCAAAAAAGAAAAAGGCAGCCTGACCTGCGAAAAAGTTGAACATGTACATGGCACAGATTGTTATGACGAAGAAAATAACCTGATCTGCGGTCAGGAAGAACACGTACATGGTAATGACTGCTATCAGTGGAATCAGGTACTGGTCTGCACACAGGAAGAAAGTGAAGGGCATACTCACACAGATGCATGTTATGAAAGTGTAAAAACACTGACCTGTGATAAACAGGAAGTAATACCTCATACTCATACGGACTCCTGTTATGATGAGAGCGGAAAACTGGTGTGCGGTAAGATCGAAGTTAAAAAACATCAGCACACGGAAGAATGCTTCAAAGCAGATGGCGAACCCGAGACAGAAAAAGTCCTGATCTGTGAAAAAGAAGAGCATGAACATGGTGATACGTGTTATGCAGAGGAAACGGAAAGTGAAGGGGAAAAAGAAAGCACTGAATCTTCAGAAGCGGAAGCAGGAAATGATGAAACAGGGGAAGATGATACGGCAAATGTGCCGGTGGTGCTTGCTGAAGGCGATGAAGATAACGGAGAGAGTACATCGGGAAATACGGAAACGTCTGCTGCTGAACAAAGTTCGGAAAACGGAAATGCTGAGGAAAAAAAGCTTACAATTACTTCAATTTCTGGTTCTGGAACAAAGTATGACCCAGACAAAGACTGTTATTCTTCAGATCTTAGAATAGAGTTTGAACTTACTAAAAATGATATATCAACCGAAAGTACATATTATTATACATATCCTGAAGGTATTACCATACCGGATGGACTGCTTGATCAGGAAAAAGATCTTTACGATAAAAGCGGAACCAAAGCAGGAACATATATTTTTGTAAAAAATGCTGATGGAACATATTCAGTTAAAATCAAATTTGATGATTCTTATGTCTCATATGCGGGGGATACAATTACCGGTTATGTTCAGTTTAATGGAAAAATCGATGCTGATAAAGTAAATGAAAATGGGAATATTGTAATAGTCGGAGAGGATGGGGTTAGTTTAACCATACAATCGGAAGATATTGAATATCCTGAAAATGAAACTAATTTATATGACATAGATGTCAGCAAGAGCGGCAGTTATGTGGTGGATGGAGATAAACTGGTTTATACGGTCTATATTAGATCGTATAAAGGAACACCAGATCCTATCAATTTTACAGATACATTAAAAGCTGAGGGATTAACATTGGGTGATCCTGTAGTAACAGTTGAGAAAGGAAGCCGTTATTATTCGAGTGAGAATTCTTATTATGATGGTTCAGAATTCGAGACTGTTTCTGTTAATCCAACTTATGATAACGGAACTATTACCATGTCCCTGGGTGGAATTACACCAGGTAAAGTAACACAGAATGATCAGGTACTGACTAAAGTCGATTTTTATAAAATCACTTATACGTATGATATTTCTGATATGACTGCGACTGAAATATCTCCGGAAAATACAGTTACTGTAAGTGCTAAAGATACGATAAAGAATCAGACAGTTACCGATGAAGAAACATGCACGGTAAAGATTAATAAAAATCATTCCATGAACAAAAGCGGATGGTATGATTCAGCCCAGGGGAAGATCAAATGGACTATTACAGTCAATGAGAATGGGGCGGATATTACCGGAGCAGAACTGACAGATTCTATGTTGGAGAAGCTTAGTGATCACAGTGATATTACTTTTTCGCCTGACGGAGGCTATGAGGTAATAACAGATAATGGCAGTATTATCGGCATTAGATTTAAAGCAATTGGCGATACCGGGGTTAATACGAACAAGTATATTATCACTTATTATACGGATGTAGAGAGTACATGGGAGGATCAGAAAATTAGTAATAAGGCTGTTTTTGATCCGACCCCAAATGATGGTTCATCTGGCGATGAAATTACGGGAAATGCTGAAGTTTCTGTTGGGGGAGGAAGTGTGGCAAAGTCCATGGATGGAGCTGTGGTTGCTGAGGATGGAAAGACTGCTGAGGTAACCTGGACAGTTACACTGACAGTTCCTGAGAGCGGCCTTCCGGAAGGAACAACCATAGAAGATGATGTGACGAAAAATCAGTGGGGAAACAGTAATACCTATTCTCAATGGATGACCAGAACGCAGGTTACTGCGTGGGCATGTAATCTTTATTGGTTCAATGGCAATAGTGAAACTACAGGAGGAACCAACACATATCAGGTTCCGGGAAGTAGTGTTACATTTCTTGCTTCAGATGGACAAAAATATACCTATCAGGAGATCAGTGAAAATCGGGACGGAGTTTTTGAAAGGCTGACTTATACGGTGTTTACTATTGTTCTGGATGATGGCTTGAAACCGCCTGAAGGTTTTACTCAGTTATATTTTACATACAGTACAACCGTAGATCTGGATTCGGCTGCGATTGGTTCCAATTCTTATTACAACAGTGTGAAGGTTGGCGATAAGAGTGCCGGAGCCGAGTATGTCTACCACAAAGCTGGTGTAAAAAAGACGGATGGTAATAACCAAACAGGAACCACTTCTGTATCCTCTGATGGTACGGTCACATGGAAGATTGTGGCTAACATGGATGATCAGAATCATACAAAGCTGACTTTGCAGGATACTTTGCCTGAACAGGTCACATTATCCAGCCTTAATCTGGCCGGGTGGGGAAATCTGAATATGGATTTGCTGATAGGAGAGGATGGTATTATTTCTGGTACGGATACCACTAATCAGTATCATGTCAGTGGTACATACAGTAACAATACGGTAACATTGAATATTACGCCTATGTCCGAAGGCGGAGTGATTCAGAATAATTCAGAGTTTACGCTTACTGTTACCGGATATGTGAATGGGGCGGAAAATCAGACAGATACTCTGGCACTTACAAATAAGGCAGATATGATACTGGATGAAAATACTGAAGTCGGATCGTCGGAACAGACACAGAACTGGACTTATAATACAACTTCAGAGGAGAAAAAAGTGGTGGATAAGTCTGGTTCCTGGGACAATGATAATCGCAGAATGAACTATTCCATCATTCTTAATCCTGAGGGGAAGGATCTTGTAGAAGGTACGGAAGTTCTGACGGTAATAGATGAATTAACTTATTATCCAGCAGCAACGGTATATAATCCTTCACCTCAGCATGATGTTACTGTGTCAGTTACACTGGTGCAGGGAAGCGTCAAACTTTATAAAGCAGTTCAGTCAGAGAGTGGAAACTGGACCAAAGGTGAGGAAGTCAAAGATTGGAGCTGGACATACAGTTCACAGAAAGCACAGTACACTGATAATATTGTAAATACGCTTACCGGTACAGATGTTCCGGATAGGACACCATTGATTTTGGAATATACTTACGTAATTAACTCCAGTGCAGCAGAGGGAGATCAATTTTCATTTGGAGTTAGCAATACGGCAAAACTGGAGGGAACCAGCTATTCGGATTATCAGGATAATAGTCAAACGCAGTGGAAAGAACAGGATTCTTCTGCTGGTGTCACCACAGAGAAAAAATTTATTTTATACAAAGTTGAAGAGGGAAATTATAATAATGTACTGTCTGGTGCGGTATTCTCAGTGTATGCCTACGATACTTCAACAGGTAATTATGAAGGAACGGCACAAAAGACTTATACCACAGATCAAAACGGTATGCTTCAAATCCAGTGGAAAGATGGAGGCTTTTCTTACAATACTTTGTATAAGCTTGTGGAGACTACACCTCCTACCGGATATAAACTGCCGGATACAGTAAATGAATTTTATTTCTATTTCTCCAGTGAAACCGATACTTCAAAATCATTGCCTGACAGTTTACCTTCCAGTGCAGTGGATTTATCGAACACATCGTATACAGTGTATGCTGAAAATGTGAAGAACAGTACAGAAATCACGGTGGAGAAGAAATGGAAGGATAAGGATGGGAATGAAATAGTACATAATAATGGTTCTGTCACTATCAATCTTTACCAGAAATCCAGCCAGGGAAGCAATTCTGGTGGAGGAGATTCCAGTGGAACAGGCGTGACCTATAAATATACCTCTAATGGGAGTGTAACAGTGGAAAGTGGTACACGTAGCGATATTCAGGTGGGTTCTGTGGTAGAAATTACAGTGACTATGAGCTATGATTGCACCTATTGGCAGCCTGATGTAACACTAACCGGTATGAAAGGTATTGATGGGGGAAGCTGGAGCCATAGCAGTAATTCTATTTATACTCGCCAAGCAGAGATAACAGATCAAAGTATTGTGGTCGATGTGGGTGATTCAAAAGAGTTTAGCGTCAGTATTAAAAAGATTTCTACAACTGAATCGACAGATTCAAATTCTGATGAATCGGAATCTTCCAGCGATACTCCTGCTGTTATCGAGGGTACGCTTTACAAGACAGTTACCTTTAGTAAGGACAATGATTGGACCTACACTTTCACCAATCTCCCTCTTACCGGCACAGGTGACGATGGCAGTACTGTAAATTACTACTATTACGTACAGGAGGTTTCTGTACCGAACTTTACCACCGGTTATGATAATAACAATGGTATTCAGTCCGGCACCATTACCGTAACCAATAAGGCCACAGAGAATCCCGAGTATGAACTCCCCGAAACCGGAGGTCCGGGTACACACACAGCATATACTTTGGGAAGTATACTGATGTTACTGGCATCAGCAGCTTTCCTGTATATAAAAAAGAGAAAAGATGGAGAGAAAGGAGGACTTAAGTAAACGTTGTGTTTTAAATACGAATTGAACAAATAAAAGAAATGAAGGAGGAACTATATGAAACACATGAAAAAAATCGTCAGTTTATTACTGACAATGGCAATGGTGTTTGCCATGACAGCAACGGTGTTTGCTGAAGAAACAACATATTCCATTACCATTAACAATTCAGCTGAAGGTCATACCTATGAAGCTTACCAGATTTTTACCGGTGATTTGAGTAATGGTGTATTGTCCAATATTAAATGGGGCTCTAGTGTTAGAAATGCTGGAGACTTGGAAGATGCTGCAAAAGTTGCGGAAAAAATGGATACAAATTATACTGGCGAGGATAAAATAACGCTGGATGATTTGTTGAGCATGATTGAATTGAGTGATCCGGTAGCAAATAGTGGTACTACTAGCAACCCGTATGTAATTTCAGGATTGAAAGCCGGTTATTATCTGGTTAAAGATCAGGATGGTACTCTGACAGGTGATAATGATTCTTATACAGAATATGTGATTAAGGTTGTTGGAAACGTTGTAGCTGACCCTAAATCCGATGTCCCCGAAGTACAGAAGAAGGTTAAAGATATTAATGATTCTACCGATGATGCGATGACCGATTGGCAGGATTCTGCTGACTACGATATCGGTGACTCTGTTCCTTTCCAGTTGAAAGCAACACTGGCTGATAATGTATCTTCTTATACTACATATAAAGTAGTTTTCCATGATACGCAGTCCAAAGGGCTGACTTACAACAATGATGCAAAGGTGTATATTGATGGTAAAGAGACAGATGGTTTTACAGTTACTGCTACTGTAAATGCAGATGGTACCACTACTCTGACTGTTTCCTGTGATGATGTTAAAGCTTTGGGTGCAGGCAACAGCTCTGTTATTACTGTGGAATATACAGCAACACTGAATGAAAATGCTGTTCTCGGTTCTGCAGGTAATCCCAATAAGGTTTATCTGGAGTATTCTAATAACCCGAATAAATCTGAAGAAGGTAATAATGAAACCGGTAATACTCCTGAAGACACAGTAATTGTTTTCACTTATAAAACAATTATTAACAAGGTTGACGGAGAAGGGAACCCTCTGACCGGTGCTGAATTTACACTGGAAAAATACAATAAGGAAACCAAGGAATGGGAAGCTATTACAGTAGTTAAAAATGATGAAGGTACAACTTTCACTTTCTCAGGTCTTGACGATGGTAACTATCGTTTAACAGAAACCAAGACACCTGATGGATATAATTCCATCGATCCTATTGAATTTACAGTTACTGCTGAACACGATGTTCTGTCTGATAATCCTGCTTTAACTTCTTTAAGCGGCAATGCAACGGCAGGCGAGCTTACATTTACTTCCAATACAACTGATGGTTCATTGTCAGCTGATGTAATCAACAAGTCAGGTTCTACCCTCCCCGAGACCGGTGGTATGGGTACCACAATCTTCTACGTAATCGGTACCATCCTTGTTCTGGGTGCAGCTGTGCTGTTGATTACAAAGAAACGTATGAGTTCTCAGAAATAGTAGATTCGTATTTTAACTGACGCTTCATCTTCCCTGTAGTCTGCATATACATAATATTTGATGAAGCATAACGGCTTGTTTAAAAGTCCGCTTTTCAGAAATCTGTTTAACTGTTTGCAGATGGACGGATTTCACACATCTGCAGGGCAGCACTGTTTTACGGCTGCTGTCCTGCATTATCGTATTCTGATGACAACAGCAAGGAGAGTCTTATGAAACAGTGGTTTAAGAAAAATCTGTCAACGATTATACTGGTGGGCATTTTTATCGTAGGCCTCTCCTTACTGCTGTATCCTTCCGTCAGCGATTACTGGAATTTTTTTCACCAGACCCGTGCCATTGCTTCTTATGCCGAGGCGGTTGCCCGGATTGATGATACAGATTATGAGAAAATGTGGGAGGACGCTCAGGAGTATAATAAAACGTTATTAAATAAGAGTAACCGCTGGAGTTTGTCGGATGAGGAATGGGATATTTATTATGGTTTGTTAAATGTAAGTGGCAATGGGATCATTGGTTATATTGAAATTCCACAGATTAATGTGTCGCTGCCCGTTTATCATGGGGTGGATGAAGCGGTTCTGCAGATTGCGGTGGGACATATTGAAGGTTCCTCCCTGCCTGTGGGCGGTGCCGGGACTCATTGTGTGATTTCCGGTCACCGTGGTCTTCCATCGGCTAAATTGTTTACGGATCTGGATCAGTTGAAGGAAGGCGATGTATTCATGATCAGGGTGCTGGACGAGACTCTGACTTATGAAGTGGATCAGATCAGGATCGTGGAGCCGGATGATCTTTCTTCTCTGGAGATTCTGGAAGGAGAGGATTTATGTACTCTGGTTACCTGTACGCCTTATGGGGTGAATACTCATCGGCTTCTGGTGCGCGGTCACCGTATTGAAAATCTGGAGAATTCGTCCGATATCCGTGTGACTGCTGATGCCTTGCAGATTGATCCGGTGCTGGTGGCACCTGCTGTGGCGGTTCCCATACTGATTATTCTGCTGCTCGGTCTGATTATTTATTACCGGAAAAGACAATAGATAAAATGGAAAAGCTGTTCTGTGGGAAAAGGAGGAAGAAAGATGCGGACCAGAAAATGGAGTTGGAAATTCCGAAAATATGCGGCCATGCTGATTTGCCTGCTGTTGTGTGTGTCAATGATGCGGGTTCCGGCATTTGCAGATACCCGGGACGGTCTGGATTCTGAGAAAAAAGCAAATCTGACGCTGCAGTATGAGATGAGCGGTGTTTCGTTTGCTTTATACAGAGTTGCAGAGGTATCTTCTGATGGTACTTTTACGCTGACAGGTGATTTTGTGGGATATCCGGTGGAAATCAATGGTCTGGACAGCGCTGGATGGAGAGCGCTGGCGGAGACTCTGGCCGGTTATGTGGATAAGGATCAGATTGCTCCTTATCGTACCGGTGTAACTGATGAAGGGGGGCGGATTGCCTGGACCGGTCTGCAGCCGGGGCTGTATCTGGTACTGGGAGAGGAAAAGACGGAAGGCCGGGTTACGTATACACCTGCCCCTTCGATGGTGGCTCTGCCCACCCGGGATGAGCAGGGATGCTGGGAATATGACGTGGTCATCTGCCCTAAATCTGATATGGAAGAAACTCCCGACGAAGATACGGAGAAGATTAAAGTCATTAAGATATGGAAAGATTACGGGCATAAGGAGTATCGTCCTCAGGTGATTACCGTAGAGCTGTATCAGGACGGCGTTCTGTATGATACGGTAAAGCTCAGTAAAGCAAATAACTGGAAATATGCGTGGACCGATCTTCCTGTCGGTCATCACTGGACTGCAGTGGAGAAAGATATTTCCGGGCATTATTATGTGACCGTTGTGCGGGAGGGCAAATATCTGGTGATTACCAATTATTATAAGCCGGATCAACCGGATGAAACTGAGACGCCTTCTGAAACTGAGTCATCCTCCGAAACAGAGTTCTCATCAGAGGGGGAGTCTTCCTCTGAGGCGGAATCTTCATCAGAATCCGATACTCCGTATGAAACCGAAACGCCTGCTGAATCAGAGACACCATATGAGACCGAAACGCCTGCTGGGCCAGAGACACCGTATGAGACCGAAACACCTGCCGAGTCGGAGATACCTTCTGAGACCGAGTCATCTGCCGAGTCGGAAGCACCTTCTGAGACAGAATCTACCGATGAGTCTTCGGAAACAAAAGTACCTCTGATTCCCACCACACCTCATTTTCCGGGAGGCGGAGATGGTTCGGGACTTCCTCAGACCGGGCAGCTGTGGTGGCCGGTACCCGTACTGACACTTGCCGGTATTGCGGCATTTACCATCGGATGGATTCGCCGCAGAGAACGGGAGAGAAGCCATGATTCAGAGTAATACGAAATCCGGCCGCAGTAATAAGGGCGGAAAAGGGACTGTCTGGATGATAGTGGGACTGTTGCTGCTTGCGGCAGCAGTCTTTTTAACGGTTTTTAATATCTATGATGGAAAAAGAGCGCAGCGGGATGCTGAAAAAGCACTTACGCAGCTGACGCGGAAAATGGAGATGCAGCAGGAGCAGCTTTGGAATGGTGATTTGTCAGACGAAACGGGAGAGACAGAGCCGGAGGATTATGAACTGTTTCCGGATATGGAGATGCCGGTGATGGATGTGAATGGCACCTGGTATCTGGGCATTCTTGAGATTCCCTATCTGGATATTTCGCTGCCTGTAATGGAAGAATGGAGCTATGCCGGCCTTCGGCAAGCACCTTGCTGTTATGCGGGTTCTCTGTATCAGAACAATATGGTCATAGCAGGCCATAATTACAGAGGGTTTTTCCATGATCTGAATCAATTGCCGGTGGGAGCGGAGATCCGTTTTACAGATGCAGAAGGACATTTATTCCGCTATGAAGTTGGCTGGATTGAGACTCTGGGAAGCGGTGATACAGAAGCCATGACTTCCGGGGACTGGGATCTGACTCTGTTTACCTGTACTTATGGCGGTCAGAATCGTTTTACTGTACGCTGCCTGCAGATTTTCGATGGCGTAAAAAACAGAAAATAATTTGAAATTTTGTTGACTTCTGTAAAATCATGTGCTAAAATTTAATTTTACAGGAGTCAATTTATTATACTTTTGAGGAGACGTAAGAATGGGTGAAAAGAAGTTTATGGAGATTCTGAACAAGCTGGTTGAGCTCGGTAAGAGCAAGAAGGGTGTTCTTGATATGAATGATATCAATGAACAGCTTCAGGGTCTGGACCTGACAGCTGAGAATCTGGAACACATTTATACGTACCTGGAAAACAAAGGAATCGATGTTCTGCGTGTCATGAATGATGAGCTTACCAATGCAGAAAGTGTCATCCTGGATACCGATGAGGACGACTTCAGTGTATCGGATGAAGACGAAGAAGAGATCAATCTGGACGCCATCGATTTATTGGACGGAATCGGAACCGAAGATCCGGTCAGGATGTATCTGAAGGAAATCGGAACTGTGCCGCTGCTGACCGCGGAGGAAGAAATTGAACTGGCTAAGATGAAGGCTGAGGGCGATGAGAAACAGAGAGCGAGAGCAAAAGAGCGCCTTGTGGAAGCCAATCTGCGTCTGGTTGTCAGTATTGCAAAGCGTTATACAGGCAGAGGTATGAGTTTTCTGGATCTGGTGCAGGAAGGGAATCTGGGGCTGATCAAGGGTGTTGAGAAGTTTGACTATACCAAAGGCTATAAGCTGAGTACTTATGCTACATGGTGGATCAGACAGTCTGTCACAAGAGCTCTTGCCGATCAGGCCAGAACAATCCGTGTTCCGGTACATATGGTAGAGACTATTAACAAGATGTCAAAGATGCAGCGTAAACTGACACTGGAATATGGTTATGAACCTTCTGTTGCAGAGTTGGCTAAAGCTTTGGATATGACAGAAGAAAAAGTGATGGAAATCATGCAGATCGCACGCGAACCTGCATCATTGGAGACACCTATTGGAGAAGAAGACGACTCCAATCTTGGCGATTTTGTTGCAGACGGCAATGCTGTGACTCCTGAGGGCAATGTCGAATCTGTGATGCTGAGAGAACATATCCAGACTTTGCTGGAAGATCTGAAAGAACGTGAGCGTCAGGTCATTGTTCTCAGATTTGGTCTGGAAGATGGTCATCCCAGGACACTTGAGGAGGTCGGAAAAGAGTTTAACGTAACAAGAGAACGTATCAGACAGATTGAAGCGAAGGCTTTAAGAAAGCTCCGCAATCCTGTCAGAAGCCGCAGAATCCGCGATTTCCTTGCATGATTGCAGAGATGTACGGGGAACTGTATTCAGGCGTTTGTTACTGAACGGCTGTTATGTAACTGTCGTATATATGATTTGAGCGAGGGGGGCTGTCGGATAATGCCGTTTTCAGCCCCTCAAGTTTAAACAAAATAAACACCTCAGCAGGAATGCGGTCCTTATCGGACATTGTAAAATTCCTGCTGAGGTGTTTTTGCGTTTGTTCCTTTTTTGCACCTGATTTTG
>JAXDZY010000113.1:0-14697 GCA_034086685.1 Lachnospiraceae bacterium | reverse complement strand
GTCTGGTGGTTTATATTTCAGTAAGGAGGTAAAGTAATGGCTCAAAAAGCAACTGTTCCTTTCACAGGAACAAAAGAACAGGAAGGGGAACTGTTAAAAGTAATTGCTGAACTTAAAGACACAAAAGGTGCTTTAATGCCGATCATGCAGAAAGCCCAGGATATTTACGGATATCTTCCTATCGAAGTTCAGAAAATTATTTCTGATAATACCGGTATCCCTCTGGAAAAAATTTATGGTGTAGCAACATTCTATGCACAGTTTGCACTGCAGCCTAAGGGTAAATTCAGAATTTCTGTTTGTCTTGGTACAGCATGCTATGTAAAAGGCTCCGGAAAGATTTATGAGAAGCTTCAGGAAGTTCTGAACCTGAAAGAAGGCGAATGCACACCGGACGGCAAGTTCTCTCTGGAATCCTGCCGCTGCGTAGGTGCATGTGGTCTTGCACCGGTTATGATGATTAATGATGATGTTCATGGCCGTCTGGTACCGGATGATGTTGAAAAGATTTTAGCACAGTATAATTAGGAGGAGGACCGTAATGAAATCTCTTGAAGAATTAAATGCCATAAGAGACAAAATGGCTGACCTCGTTGGATTCAGATCCGAAGAAAAGGGTGTAGAAAAAAAAGCCTGCCAGTATGAACGTCAGGTACTGGTTTGTGCAGGTACCGGATGTACTTCTTCAGGCAGTGTAAAGATCGCTGCAGCACTCGAAGAAGAAATCGAAAAAGCCGGTCTTAAAGATAAAGTATGCGTTATTAAAACCGGATGTCACGGTCTGTGTGCACTGGGCCCGGTTATGATCGTTTATCCCGAAGCAGCGTTCTATTCCAAGATGGAACTGGAGCATGTTCCGGAAATCGTTGCCGAACATCTGGTTAAAGGCAATGTTGTTACCAAGTATCTCTATAAAGAAACCGTTACTGATGAAGGTATCATCTCCATGCATGAGACTCCTTTCTACAAGAAACAGTACCGTGTAGCCCTGAGAAACTGTGGTGTTATCAATCCTGAAAATATTGAAGAATATATCGCCAGAGATGGTTATCAGGCTCTGAACAAGGTTCTGACATCCATGACCCAGAAGGAAGTTGTGGACTGCGTTATGGCATCCGGTCTTCGCGGACGCGGGGGCGGCGGATTCCCTACAGGTAAGAAATGGCTGTTTGCTATGGGCGGCGAACCCGGCACACAGAAATATGTATGCTGTAACGCCGACGAAGGTGACCCGGGTGCATTCATGGATCGTTCCGTACTGGAAGGCGATCCTCATGTAGTACTGGAAGCTATGGCTATTGCAGGTTATGTTATCGGTGCTAATCAGGGTTATATTTATGTACGTGCTGAATATCCCATCGCTGTACAGCGTCTGGAGATCGCTATCAAGCAGGCTGAAGAATACGGCATGCTGGGCGACAACATTTTCGGAACTGATTTCTCATTCCGCATCGGTCTGAGACTTGGTGCAGGTGCATTCGTATGTGGTGAGGAAACTGCTCTGATGACCTCTATCGAAGGTAACCGCGGCGAGCCTCGTCCCCGTCCTCCTTTCCCTGCAGTAAAGGGTCTGTTTGCAGCACCTACAATCCTGAACAATGTTGAAACATATGCCAATATCCCTCAGATCATCCTCCGCGGTGCTGACTGGTTCTCCGCTATGGGTACTGAAAAATCACCGGGTACCAAGGTATTCGCACTTGGCGGTAAGGTTAATAACGTAGGTCTGGTAGAAATCCCCATGGGTACTACTCTGCGTGAGATCGTTGAAGAAATCGGCGGCGGCATCCCCAACGGCAAGAAATTCAAAGCTGCACAGACCGGTGGTCCTTCAGGCGGATGTATTCCTGCTTCCAATTTCGATGTTCAGATTGACTACGATAACCTGATCGCAATCGGTTCCATGATGGGTTCCGGCGGTCTGATCGTTCTCGACGAAGATGACTGTATGGTTGATATCGCAAAATTCTTCCTGGAATTCACTGTTGATGAATCCTGCGGTAAGTGTACACCTTGCCGTATCGGTACAAGAAGACTGCTTGAGATGCTGACCAGGATTACAGAAGGCAAGGCTGAACTTGCAGATCTTGAGAAGATCAAAGAGCTGTGCTACCATATGAAATCCAGTTCACTGTGTGCTCTGGGTCAGACAGCTTCCAACCCGGTACTGTCTACCATGAAGTTCTTTGAGGATGAATATATTGCTCACGTAGTTGATAAGAAATGTCCTGCCGGCGTATGCAAGAGCCTGCTTCACTATGAAATCGACGAAGAGAAATGTATCGGATGTACTCTGTGTGCTAAGAACTGCCCTGTTGGTGCTATTACCGGTGAGAAGAAGAAACCTCATACAATCGATACTTCCAAGTGTATCAAGTGTGGTGTATGTGCTTCCAAGTGTAAGAAGAGCGCGGTCGTAAAGAAATAAGGAGGGGTAGACTGATTATGGAAAACGTTACAATCAAAATTAATGGTGTAGAAATATCTGCTCCTGCTGGTTCTACAATCCTTGAGGCAGCAAGATATGCCGGTATCGAAATCCCTACACTTTGCTATTTAAAAGATATCAATGAAATCGGCGCATGCCGTATGTGTGTTGTTGAAGTAAAGGGTGCAAGAAGCCTTGTTGCTGCCTGCGTATATCCCATCAATCCCGGCATGGAAGTATTTACCAACAGCCCTGCTGTACAGCAGTCCAGAAAGAAAACTCTGCAGCTGTTACTGTCCAACCATGACAGAAGCTGTCTGTCCTGCGTACGCAGCGGCAACTGTGAACTGCAGACTCTGTGTAAAGAACTGGGTGTTGATGATGACGGCTATTATGATGGCTACAAACCTCATTATGAACTGGACACCAGTGCAGCTCATATGGTTCGTGATAATAATAAATGTATCCTTTGCCGCAGATGCGTTGCTGCCTGTGAGAAATGCCAGAGCATCGCTGTAATCGGCGCAAACGAACGTGGTTTCAAGACCTCTATCGGTTCCGCATTTGAGATGGGACTGGGTGAAACCAGCTGTGTATCCTGCGGTCAGTGTATCGCTGTCTGTCCTGTAGGTGCTATCTATGAAAAAGACAGCACTCAGGAAATCTTTGATGCGATCAATGATCCTGATAAATTTGTAGCTGTTCAGGTTGCTCCTGCAGTACGTGCAGCTTTAGGCGAAGAATTTGGTTACGAAATGGGTACTCCTGTTCAGGGACAGATGGCAGCAGCTCTGCGCCGCCTGGGCTTTGACAAGGTATTTGATACCAACTTTGGTGCCGACCTGACAATCATGGAAGAAGCTCATGAATTCCTGGATAGAGTACAGAATGGCGGTGTGCTGCCTATGATCACCTCCTGTTCACCCGGATGGATTAAATTCTGCGAGCACTATTTCCCTGATATGATTGATCACCTGTCATCCTGCAAGTCTCCTCAGCAGATGTTCGGCGCAACTCTGAAGACTTACTATGCGCAGAAGATGGGTCTGGATCCCAAGAATATTGTAAGTGTCAGTGTAATGCCCTGTACAGCAAAGAAATTTGAAATCGGACGTGACGATCAGAACGCAGCAGGTGTTCCCGATGTAGATATCGCTATTACTACAAGAGAACTTGCACGTATGATCAAGAAATCCGGCCTTGATTTCAAAAAACTGCCTGAAGAAACATTTGACGATCCGTTAGGCGAAGGTACCGGCGCAGCTGTTATCTTCGGTGCAACCGGCGGCGTTATGGAAGCAGCTTTAAGAACAGCAGTTGAAACACTGACAGGCAAAGAACTGGAATGCGTAGACTTCACAGAAGTCAGAGGTGTAGAAGGTATCAAGGAAGCTACTTACAACGTAGCAGGTATGGATGTTAAGGTTGCAGTTGCATCCGGTCTTGCTAATGCAAGAGAACTTCTGAACAAGGTTAAAGCCGGTGAAACTGATTACCAGTTCATCGAAATCATGGCATGCCCCGGCGGCTGTGTAAACGGCGGCGGTCAGCCGCAGGTTCCTTCCAAGATCCGTAACGTAACAGATATCCGTGCAGAACGTGCAAAAGCACTGTACTCTCTGGATGAAGGCAACCCGGTAAGAAAATCTCATGAGAACGAAAGCATCAAGAAGGTTTACGCTGAATTCTACGGCGAACCCGGCAGCCACAAAGCTCATGAAATCTTACATACCTCTTATGTAAAGAGAACCATCAACTAATTAATTAAAGAGAACCAATCATCTTATTAACCTACAGGACCCCCGACAGAGAAATCTGTCGGGGGTTTGTAGGTACGAAAGAATGTATGCAATAAAAAAACAGCCCCCGGTTTCAGAACCTGATCCTGAACCCGGGGGCTGTTGGGATGTTGTAATTAGTCGAGAATCTCCATCAGTCTGCCGCAGCAGAAAGGAATGGGCTCTCCGGCTTTTACATGCAGTGTTTTGTTGCAGGTAACGCAGTAAACATCAGTATCATAAGGAGCCCGGATGACGGGAACTTCCTTTGCCTCTTCTGCGGTAAGTCCATCGATATGGAAAGTCGCGGTCTTATTCTCGGAAGGAGTATAAACTCCGATTGGTGATAACTGCTTGGATCCGCCTACACAGTTACCCATTTTCACCCACAGAGCTTCCAGCTCGGCTGCTTCTGCAGCATGCTCGGGTGTAAATTCTACAATATCTTTATTAATGCGGATTTTCATCTTAATGCCTCCAATACTGATCTATTGGTTCTTTTCTGTCGGGATATATCCAGCCAGATTATTTACCAAAGTATCTGTCATGCAGGCCTTTGAATGCTTTGCCGTGACGAGCTTCGTCTCTTGCCATTTCATGAACGGTGTCATGGATAGCGTCCAGATTAGCAGCTTTAGCACGCTTAGCCAGATCAGTCTTACCTGCTGTAGCGCCGTTTTCAGCTTCGATTCTTAATTCAAGGTTCTTCTTTGTGCTGTCTGTGATAACTTCGCCTAACAGTTCAGCGAATTTTGCAGCATGTTCAGCTTCTTCCCATGCAGCTTTTTCGTAGTACAGACCGATTTCAGGATATCCTTCTCTGTGAGCTACTCTTGCCATAGCCAGATACATACCAACTTCTGTACATTCGCCGTTGAAGTTTGCTCTTAAATCTTCCATGATGTCTTCGCTGGAACCCTGAGCTACACCAACAACATGTTCGGATGCCCATGTCATCTCTTCAGCCTGCTCTACAAACTTGGAAGCGGGAGCGTTGCAAACGGGACATTTTTCGGGAGCTGCTTCGCCTTCTGCTACATAACCACATACCATACATACAAATTTCTTCATGTTTAAGATCTCCTTATAAATATAATTGATTGAATATTGAAATGTTGCATTACACTTTTTAAAAACAGTAATCATTACTGTTTGTAACTTAACTTTATCATAGAATATCTTCTGTGTCAAGTATTAAATAAAAATATTTTGCAACAAGGTCAATGTGTGACGGGACCGGGGATATCTTCTTGACATTTTGTACGGTTTTTTCCCACGCAGTCTTTACAGATTCCGTAAAAATAGGTCTGATGTCCTGTAATCCTGTGTTCTGTAAAGTTCTGCGCTAGCTCATTGATACTGTCTATAACCTGCATGGGAACATCGTGAACAGCGCCGCATTTTGTACAAATATGATGATAATGCGGAGCGATAATCCCGTCAAAACGATCAGATTCCCCACTGCAGCTGATTTTCCGGATCTCTCCCAGCGAGCACATAAGATTCAGGTTCCGGTATACCGTTCCCAGACTGATATTCGGGTATTCTTTCCGGAGCTCCCGATAAATCACACTGGCTGTGGGGTGATCCGAGCGCTGCATGAGAACCATCTTGATGGAATTTCTCTGACGACTGTTTTTCAGCATGGAAATAAAATCCTCCAGTTCGTGACAAAACGATAATAATTACTGTTTTATTCTACCATTTGGGATAAAGATATGTCAAGGGGTTTTTGGTGCTGTCCGGTCGTTTGGCCGCCGCAGTTTTTCTCCTCAGCCTCCCCGGAAATAAAGTACCGGACAGCATGGGAGAGGTCACGCATAAGTGCTGCCACTACGCAGTGCTGAAAATATACGGATATGAAATTTGTTGTTATGGGGTTTGATATTACGAAGTTCGATGTTATAAAGTATGATCTTTATGAAGCTTTATGAAACTTGATGCTATGAACTTTTATGCATAGTACAGCAAATCAAACATGCGAATCCCTTCCCCATGTGCAGTTTGCTTTTTTATTGCGCTGTAACAGCCTATGGCGGCGGAATTACAGACAGGTCCCTTTTACAGGACCTGTCTGTAATGGAGTCATATAGTTTATATCAAGCTAAAAAACAAACTGCAACATCTTACAGTTCGCAGCTTCCTACTGTTCTGGGATAGGGAAGGACGTCGCGGATATTGGAGATACCGGTGAGATACATGACGCAGCGTTCAAAGCCCAGACCAAAGCCGGAGTGACGCACGGATCCGTATTTGCGCAGATCCAGGTAGAAACTGTAATCTTCTTTCCTAAGTCCAAGTCCGTCCATACGGGCAACCAGCTTGTCATAGTCATCTTCACGCTGACTTCCGCCGATAATTTCGCCGATACCGGGCACCAGGCAGTCCATGGCTGCAACTGTTTTGCCGTCATCGTTCTGTTTCATATAGAAAGCTTTGATATCCTTCGGATAATCGGTGACGAAAACAGGGCGTTTGAAAATCTTTTCGGTCAGATAGCGTTCGTGTTCTGTCTGAAGATCACATCCCCAGCTTACTTTATATTCAAATTCATCATTATGCTGCATCAGCAGTTCAACAGCTTCAGTATAGGTTACATGACCGAATTCGGAATCAAGTACATTCTGAAGACGGTCCAGAAGTCCCTTGTCGATAAACTGGTTGAAGAACTGCATTTCTTCCGGAGCTTTTTCCAGCACGTAGCGGATTACATATTTCAGCATTGCTTCTGCCACAGCCATATTGTCATTGAGATCGGCAAATGCCATCTCCGGCTCAATCATCCAGAACTCGGCAGCGTGCCGTGCAGTATTGGAATTTTCTGCACGGAAGGTGGGCCCGAAAGTGTACACGTTGCGGAATGCCATGCAGAAAGGCTCCACATTCAGCTGTCCGCTTACTGTCAGGTTGGTCATGCGGCCGAAGAAATCTTCGGAATAATCAATCCCGCCATCTTCGGTGCGTGGAGGATTGTTCATATCCATTGTGGTAACCTGGAACATCTCGCCGGCACCTTCACAGTCACTTGCTGTAATCAGGGGTGTGTGAACATATACGAAATCGTTGCTCTGGAAAAATTCGTGGATTGCTGCAGCGATGCAGGAACGTACACGGAAAACTGCCATAAATGTATTAGTGCGGGGGCGCAGGTGCGGCATGGTACGAAGGAATTCCAGGGAATGACGCTTCTTCTGAAGCGGATAATCGGGGCTTGACGCACCCTCCAGCACCACTTCGGATGCCTGCATCTCGAAAGGCTGTTTTGCTTCAGGTGTGGCAACGAGAGTACCGGTGGCGATGATTGCCGTACCCACATTAAAGTGTGAAATCTCGCTGAAGTTGGGAGCCGTATCGTTATATACGATCTGAAGAGTGCTGAAACAGCTTCCGTCATTCAGAACGATGAAACCAAAGGTTTTGGAACCGCGCACGCTGCGGATCCAGCCACCTACGGAAATCTCCTGACCGATGTAGGAATCCGGATTACGGAAAATATCCTTAATAGTAATTAAATTCATGAGTAAATCCTCCATTATTGATATTCTGGTAACTGTTCGGTATCGTCAGGTTCTCTGAAGGAAGAATACGGGGTCGAAAAATGTGCTGTTAAAAAAGGTCCGCCAGAGAAAGACAGATTACTTTGAACGTTTTGTATCAGTATATACTATAAATTACATATCTTCAAGCTGTTTGAGACAGGAAAACTTATTGAAAGTGTAAAAAATATACTGCAGAATATGGAAGAAAACCGGTGCAGAAATCTGGTTTTCTGTATCGCACAGAACAAAAAATGATAATAAAATGTCAGAAATAGTCTGTCGAAATAAATAGAAATCTCAAAAAGGATTGTAAAAAAATGGAAAATCAGCCAAATTTATGCCAGAAAGTGTTGCGACACGCGGAAAAAGTGACGGTATTTTTCATAAAAAGACTTTTCCAAATTTGAAAAATTTGTTCACATTATAAGAAATGTGTGTTATAATGAATCCACGAATAAAAATTAACATCAAGAGGTGATAACGTGATTAAAAAAGAAATGGTCGCTATGCTTCTTGCAGGTGGTCAGGGCAGCCGTCTTGGCGTTCTGACGCAGAATGGTGCAAAGCCTGCTGTTGCTTTTGGCGGCAAATACCGCATTATTGATTTCCCCCTGAGCAATTGTATCAACTCCGGTATTGATACAGTTGGTGTATTAACTCAGTACCAGCCGTTACGTTTGAACTCCCATATCGGCATTGGTATGCCCTGGGACCTGGACCGCAATGAAGGCGGCGTTTCCATTCTTCCCCCCTATGAAAAGAGCGCCAATACAGAGTGGTATACAGGTACCGCAAATGCTATTTATCAGAACATTCAGTTCATTGATACCTTTAATCCTGAATATGTCCTGATCCTTTCAGGTGATCATATTTATAAGATGGATTATGAGATCATGCTGGATTATCACAAGGCTAATGACGCAGCACTTACAATTGCGGCAATGCCTGTTCCGTGGGAAGAAGCAAGCAGATTCGGTGTTGTAATTACAGACAGCACAGGCAGAATTACAGAATTCGAAGAGAAACCCGCCAATCCCAGAAGTAATCTGGCTTCCATGGGTATTTATATTTTCACATGGTCAAAATTAAGAGAAGCTCTTATGGCTACCTCCGAACAGCCTGAATGTGACTTCGGCAAGCATGTAATTCCCTACATTTTCAATCAGGGTGAAAGAATTTTTGCTTATGAATACAACGGATACTGGAAAGACGTTGGTACTCTGACATCTTACTGGGAAGCTAATATGGAACTGATTGATATTATTCCCGAATTTAATCTGTATGAAGATTTCTGGAAAGTATACACCAAGTGTGATCAGTTCCCGCCTCAGTATATCGGCGACAATGCAAAGGTTAACCGCTGCATCATCGGCGAAGGTACTGAGATCTACGGCGATGTTTCCAATTCGGTTATCGGTTCCGGCGTTACCATTGAGGAAGGTGCGGTAGTACGCAATTCCATCATCATGTCCGATTCCGCAATCGGTAAGGGAACAGTAGTGGACAAGTCAATCATAGCTGAAAATGTTAAGGTTGGCGCTGACTGTGTACTTGGCACAACAGAATTCCCGTATAAGGAAAGCAAACTGAGCACAAAGGTATACGCTTCCGATCTGGTAACTATCGGTGAGAATTCCGTAATTCCGGATGGTGTTAAGATTGGTATTAATACTGCAATCTCGGGTGTAACCACAAAAGAAAATTATACAGACGGTTCTTACCTGGACAGCGGTGATTACATTGTAGTAAAGGAGGGCGCCTCCAAATGAAAGCAGTAGGTATTATTTTAGCAGGCGGCAATAACAAAAAGATGAGAGTGCTCACAAAGAAGCGTGCGATTTCGGCTATGCCCGTTGGCGGCAGCTACAGATGCATCGATTTCGCTCTGAGCAGCATGACAAGTTCACGTATTAAGACAGTTGCTGTCCTCACACAGTATAATTCACGTTCTTTAAGCCAGCATCTGAATTCCTCCAAGTGGTGGGATTTCGGCAGAAAGCAGGGAGGTCTGTATGTATTCTCTCCTACAATTACAGCTGAGAACGGCGAATGGTACCGCGGTACAGCAGATTCCATTTACCAGAATCTGGATTTCCTGAAGAGACAGCATGAACCCTATGTTGTAATTGCTTCCGGCGATTCTATTTACAAGATTGATTTTGATAAAGTAATTGACTACCATATTGAGAAGAACGCCGATGTTACAATCATCACAAAGGCAATGCCCGAGGGCACTGATATGACTCAGTATGGAGTTGTAGCTACAGATGAGAACAACAGAATTGTGAATCTGGAAGAGAAACCCATGGTTGCAGAAACCAATATTGCTTCCTGCGGTATCTATGTAATCAGAAGAAGACTGCTGATTGAACTCATTGAAAAATGCGTAGAAGAAGATCGTTACGATTTCGTAACCGATATTCTGGTTCGCTATAAAGGCATCAAGAAACTTTATGCTTATCCGTTAGATACATACTGGGGCAAGATTTCAGATGTGGAATCCTATTTCAATATGAATATGGATTTCCTGAAGAAAGAAAACAGAGAATTCTTCTTCAAACAGTATCCTGAAATCCATTCCAAGATTGACGATAATCCGCCGGCTAAGTATAATCCCGGTTCCGCTGTAAAGAACAGCCTGGTTTCAAGCGGCTGCATCATTAACGGTGAAGTTGAGAACTCTGTATTATTCAAGAAAGTTTATGTTGGCAATAACTGTGTAATCAAGAATTGCGTTATCCTTAATGATGTTTATATCGGTGACAATGCCCACATTGAAAACTGCATTATTGAAAGCAGAGGAACGATCAAACCCGGTGAAGTCCGCATTGCAGAGGGCAAGCCTCAGGTTCTGATTGAAGAGAACGAAAGATATTCCATGTAATGGAGTAAAGCCTGAATTTTACGATTGGGAATGATTATTCTGATCAGAATTACAGCTTAATACAGCGGTAACAGGTATATGATGTCGGGCCCGCATTTCTGTGCGGGCCTGACATTTACTGTCTGCAGATTGGATGCTGCATCTTCTTTGTTTCAGGATAATGTGAAGGCTATCATAAAAGGAGGACATTTTTTTATTATGCAGATAACAGATGTGAGGGTTAGAAAAATCTCCAGTGAAAACAGCAATAAGATGAAAGCGATTGCTTCGATTACGATCGACGGCGTGTTTGTCGTACATGACATCAAGATTCTGGAAGGGGAAAAAGGCATGTTTATTGCCATGCCCAGCAGAAAATCTTCAGACGGCGAATTCAGGGATATTGCGCATCCGATCAACACGGAGACACGGGAGATGCTTCAGAGATTGATTCTGGAGAAGTACAATGAAACAGCAGAAGAGCAGGATTGATATGAAAATCCGATGTTTCATGACAAGGCATACAGCCGACGGTTTAGGGAAAGGACCGTCGGCTGTATGCATTTTCGAAATTGAGGAAAATGGTCTGAAAAGTCCGTTCCTTGTGAAAGATTGAGTAATTGGAAAAAGGGGGTGTTTAAATGAAGAGAAAAAACAGAAAGAGTCTGCGTCTTCTCCTGCTCCTGCTGATGACAGCGGCTGTGGGCCTCAGCGGATGTATGGGAGAAAAGAGACTGTGGACGGAAGCTGTTTCAGGAAGTGAAGCAGCTCAGAGTATGGAAAATACGCTGGAGACAGAGGAGAGTACAGTACAGACGGCATTGCAGGGTACAGAAGGGAAAACCGGGAAAGAAACGGAAAAGGAAACAGAGAATGAGACGGAAGGAAAAAGGACAGAAGAAGCGGTGAAAGAAACAGAGAAAGAAACTGCTGAAAGCCAGACGGAAGAAACAGGGAATGAAAACAGTCAGAAAACAAAGAAAGACAGTGGGGATATGGCGGGAAAAAGTGAAGTGATCAACTGGAATCCTGACTGGAAATATGCGGAAAATTCCAGAATTCACACCGGTTCTGCTACTTTGTATTATACAGCATCCTCCGGAGCAAAAGGCATGACGGTCTGCATCAATGCAGGGCATGGTACTTCGGGCGGGTCTGATGTGTACACCTTATGCCATCCGGATGGATCTCCCAAAGTGACCGGAGGCAGTACGGCGAAAGGACAGACGAAAGCAGCAGCGGTTTCCGGAGGGACAACTATGGATGATGGAACACCGGAAGCGGCTGTGACTCTGAAGCTGGCTCTGGTCGTAAAAGAACGGCTTCTGGAAGAAGGGTATAATGTTCTCATGATCCGGGAGAACGACGATGTTCAGCTGGACAATATTGCGCGGACGGTGATCGCCAATCAGTATGCCGACTGCCACATTGCACTTCATTATGATTCTACGGAAAGCGACAAAGGTGCTTTTTATATCGGAGTTCCCGATGAAGGAGGGTACCGCAGCATGGAGCCGGTGGCTTCCCACTGGCAGGATCATGAACGTCTGGGCAGTGCTCTTATTGATGGAATGAGGCAGCAGGGGGTAAAGATATTCGGTGATGGATCCATGGATATTGATCTGACACAGACTTCCTACTCGACAATTCCGTCTGTTGACCTTGAGATAGGTGACCGGGCTTCCGATTATTCTGAAGAAACATTGGAAAAACTGGCAGCGGGGATTGCGGCGGGATTGAATTCATTTTAGCGCCGGTGCTTGACAATCCCCGAAAACATGCTTATAATGGATGCCATATCTGAAAGATATCTGAAAAAGGTAGTGAGGAAGAGGAGTACATCGAAGGCTTCATCAGAGAGGGTGGTTCACCGGCTGCAAGGCCGCCCGGAACAGTGTCGATGGAAGGTAGCTTCTGAACCGGATTGCTGAATGTAACAGTAGGCAGTCCCGTTGCCGGCGTTAACGGATATGAGACCCAACGAAGGTGGTACCGCGCTGATTCGCCCTTCTGCATGATAACATGCAGAAGGGCTTTTTTGTATGATAGGAAACTGCGTTCCCTATTATACAAAAAACGCTCCGCGGGGATCGCACTGCGGCGGAAAGGAAGATGTCACTGAAGTGACCCGCCGCAGGCGGAGAATCTCGTGAAACGAGATTCTTTTTTATATAATAGGAAATTAAAAAAGGAGAAAATTATGTCAAAAGAACTGGAAAAGAATTATAATCCTCAGGCTATTGAGGATAAACTGTATTCCAAGTGGATGGCAAAGGGCTATTTTAAGGCCAGTGTAAATCCCGACAAGAAACCGTTTACTATTGTGATGCCCCCGCCGAATATTACCGGACAGCTGCATATGGGCCATGCGCTGGACAATACCATGCAGGATATTCTGATCCGCTATAAGAGAATGGCAGGTTATGAAGCGCTGTGGCAGCCCGGCTGCGACCATGCAAGTATTGCAACTGAGGTTAAGATCATCAACAAACTGAGAGAAGAAGGCATTGAAAAGGCTGATCTGGGCCGTGAAAAGTTTCTGGAACGCGCATGGGAGTGGAAGGATGAATACGGCGGACGCATTATCAATCAGCTGAAGAAGCTGGGCTCCTCCGCTGACTGGTCAAGAGAACGTTTTACCATGGATGAAGGCTGCTCTAAAGCGGTTAAGGAAGTATTTGTACGCCTTTACGAGAAAGGATACATTTACAAAGGCTCCAGAATCATCAACTGGTGTCCTGTCTGCAAAACCTCCATTTCCGATGCCGAGGTTATTCACGAAGAGCAGGACGGACATTTCTGGCATATCAAATATCCTGTAAAGGACAGCGATGAATTTATTGAAATCGCCACCACACGTCCCGAGACGATGCTGGGCGATACGGCGGTTGCAGTTCATCCCGATGACGAGAGATATACACATCTGGTAGGAAAGACCGTTATCCTGCCTATTATGAATAAAGAGATTCCGATCATTGCCGACAGCTATGTTGACAGAGAGTTCGGTACCGGTGCCGTTAAGATCACACCTGCTCATGACCCCAACGACTTTGAGGTTGGACGCCGTCATAATCTGCCTGAAATCAATGTCATGAATGATGACGCAACCATGAACGGTGTATGTCCCAAATACGAAGGTATGGACCGCTATGAAGCAAGAAAAGCCATTGTTGCAGAGCTGGAAGAACTGGGACTGCTGGTAGGTATTGAACCTCATTCTCATAATGTAGGTACACATGACCGCTGCGGCGCAACGATCGAGCCTATGGTAAAACCCCAGTGGTTCGTTAAGATGGATGAGATGGCAAAACCCGCCATTGAAGCGCTGAATAACGGCACACTGAAATTCGTACCGGAAAGTTATGGCAAGACTTATCTTCACTGGTTAAACGGCATCAAGGACTGGTGTATTTCCAGACAGCTCTGGTGGGGACACCGGATTCCGGCATTCTACTGTACGAAGTGCGGCAAGATGACGGTAAGCCGTGAAGATCTGACGGTCTGCCCCGACTGCGGTGCTCCGGTTGTTCAGGATGAGGATACGCTGGATACCTGGTTCAGCTCCGCTCTGTGGCCTTTCTCCACACTGGGATGGCCGGATAAAACACCGGAACTGGAGTATTTCTACCCCACTGACGTACTGGTAACCGGATATGATATCATTTTCTTCTGGGTAATCCGTATGGTATTCTCAGGTCTGGAACAGACCGGCGAAACACCGTTCCACACCGTTCTGATCCATGGTCTGGTTCGCGATTCTCAGGGACGTAAGATGAGTAAATCCCTTGGCAACGGTATTGATCCTCTGGAAGTAATCGACAAATACGGTGCAGATGCTCTTCGTATGACGCTGGTGACCGGCAATGCGCCCGGCAATGACATGCGTTTCTACTGGGAGCGTGTGGAAGCAAGCCGTAATTTTGCCAATAAAGTATGGAATGCATCCCGTTTCATTATGATGAATCTGGATAAGGCAGAAGTGAAGGATATCGATCTGTCCGAACTGACAGCAGCAGATAAATGGATCCTGTCCAAGGTGAATACGCTGGCAAAGGATGTAACCGAGAATCTGGATAAATACGAGCTGGG
>JAXDZY010000106.1:0-16074 GCA_034086685.1 Lachnospiraceae bacterium | reverse complement strand
GTCTACCAATCAGGTTCTTTTCGTTGTATAATGAGTTTGTCGTACAGGGTCACTTTCCTTTGTAATAGTTGTAGCAAGCTTATTATACATCAGAAAGTCCCTGTACGATATTTTTTATTCAAAAAGTTGTAAAGTGGTGATGGAAAATTCACGCTGTTTTAAAGATTTTGCAAAATATTCTTTTTTAAATGTTCTGGGGATGATCGGTCTTTCCTGTTATATTCTGGCAGATACCTTTTTTATCGCGGGCGGGCTGGGAGCCAATGGACTGACTGCTCTTAATCTGGCTATTCCCATTTACAGCTTTGTATACGGAAGCGGACTGATGCTGGGTATGGGCGGTGCCACAAAATATTCCATTTACCGCGGTCAGAAAGACACCGGCAAAACAGATATTGTTTTCACCAATACGCTTTATGCGGCAGCAGCTCTGGCCGTGCTGTTTATTCTGACCGGCCTGTTTCTGTCGGCTCCCATTACCCGGCTTCTGGGCGCCAATGAAGAAACATTTGCCATGACAAATACCTACATTAAAGTGGTTTTCCTGTTTTCACCGGCTTTTATCATGAACAATATCATGATCTGTTTTGTACGAAATGACGGCGCACCGAAGCTTGCCATGTTTGCCATGCTGATGGGCAGCTTCTTCAATATTATTTTTGACTATATCTTTATTTTCCCTTTACAGATGGGAATTCTGGGGGCTGTACTTGCTACGGGATTTTCACCGGTTGTGGGTATGCTGATTCTGTCGCTGCATCTGATCCGGAAAAACAACCGGTTTCATCTTGTAAAAACCAGGCTCTGTTTTTCAATGGCAGCATCAATTTTTTCACTGGGACTGCCCACACTGGTCACAGAGCTTTCCTCGGGTATCGTAATCATTGTTTTCAATATCATCATTCTGAAGCTGGAAGGCAATATCGGGGTAGCTGCCTACGGTGTGGTCGCCAATATTTCCCTGGTTGTGGCATCCATTTATACAGGGATGGCACAGGGAGTTCAGCCGCTGATCAGCCGGGCTTTCGGACACGGCGACAAACGCACCATCCGACAGCTGCTGAGATATTCACTGATTACCGTACTGATTCTTTCCTGCCTGATCTACGCCGCAGTATTTACATTTACCGAACCTGTCGTTCAGATTTTCAACAGTGAAAACAATCTCCGGCTGCAGGAAATTGCGATGGTGGGAATGAAGCTGTATTTTACAGCAGCTTTCTTTATGGGATTCAACACGATCATCTCGGTATTTTTCACTTCTGTGGAAAAAGCAGCACCGGCTCAGCTGATCTCCCTGATGAGAGGACTTTTTATCATTATTCCCACAGCTTTTATCATGTCGGAATTGTTCGGCATCACAGGAGTATGGCTGGCATTTCCTGTGACAGAAATGATTGTAACAGCAGCCGGTACGGTACTTTATATAAGAATCAAAAAACAGCTGTGAGAAACAGTATCTGCCGACTTTGCTTATTTATTGACCTTGTTTGCATATTCTGAAGAATGCATAAAAAACGCCCGCCGCATCGGCACAAACCACGCGGCGGGCATTCTTATCCACAAAATTCTATTATTTATTTCCTGTTATTCACATTTATTCAGCAGATCTTCCCATCTTCTGTCAACTTCCTTCTGGAATTCTTCGATGAGATATTCATTTTCCTTCTTGAAGAGGTGTTTGAAGCGGCCCTGTTTTACCAGCCAGTCTTCGATGGGCAGTTTCTGCTTGGGTGTGTAGTTCAGTATCCATTTACCTTCAATGACTTCGAATAAAGGCCAGTAGCAGGTTTCTACACCGAGACGGCAGATTTCCATGATATCGGGAGTATTATATCTCCAGCCTCTGGGACAGGGAGCCATAATATTCAGGAAAGCTGCGCCGGGGGTATAGATGGCTTTTTCTGCTTTGGTGTGCAGATCCTTGAAGTTTCTGGTAAATGTGGTCTGTGCCACATAGGGAATGTCATGGGCTGCGATAACCTGTGCCAGATCCTTGCGGTTCTGAGGCTTACCGTTTGACTGGGAGCCTACAGGTGTTGTTGTGGTGTCCGCGTACATGGGTGTTGCAGAGGAACGCTGAATACCTGTGTTCATATATGCGCCGTTATCGTAGCATACATAAACCATGTCGTGATTTCTTTCCATGGCGCCTGACAGAGACTGCAGACCGATATCGTAGGTACCGCCGTCACCGCCGAAGGTGATGAATTTATATGTTTCATCCAGTTTGCCTTTGCGGCGAAGAGCTTTGTAAGCACCTTCCACACCGCTCATGGTTGCGCCGGCATTTTCAAATGCATTGTGAATATAGCTGTCCTGATATGCCACATAGGGATACATGAAAGTAGATACTTCCAGACAGCCGGTTGCGTTGCCGATTACGGCTTTGTCACCTTCATGCAGAGCACGCAGTACGTTTCTTACAGCAATGGTACCGCCGCAGCCTGCACACATTCTATGGCCCGGAGCAAGACGCTCAGGACGATTCATTACTTCTTTAAAATTGTAGCTCATTGCATTTCCTCCTGATTACTCTCTTAAGCCCATATAACGGTATGTGCTGTCTGTTCCTTCTGCAGCTGCCTTCTCCAGTTCCGCAAACACTTCTTCAATATGCTCTACACGGACATCGCGGCCGCCGAGACCGTATACATAATTAATTGCCTCACAGCTGATCTTTGCACGGAACAGTGCGGACATCACTTCAGCACCGATGGGGCCGCCGTGGTCATTGTAGCTTTCTGTACGATCCATAAGGGCAACTGCCTTTACATTCTTAAGAGCAGCTGCGATTTCATCAGCCGGGAAAGGACGGAACATGCGGATCTTGATCAGACCTACTTTTTTACCTTCCGCACGAAGTCTGTCTACTGCGTCTTTTGCGGTACCGGCAGCGGATCCAATGAGAACCATGGCATATTCTGCATCTTCCATCTGATATTCTTCAAACCAGCCGTACTGTCTTCCTGTGATCTGTGCAAATTCATCTGCAACTTCTTTAATAACACGTTTTGCATTGTGCATACCTTCAGCCTGTGCACGTTTTGCTTCCATATAAAAATTGGTAACGGAATACGGACCTACAGCCATTGTTTCCTGGGGATTCAGCATGTAATGTTCAGGATGATATTCACCCACAAAATTTTTAACCTCTTCATCTTCCATCAGAATAATATTCTGTACTGCGTGGCTGGTAATAAAACCATCCTGGCAGATCATGATGGGCAGACGTACATCTTTATGCTCCGCAATACGGAAAGCCTGAACCATGTTATCATATGCTTCCTGGTTGTTTTCCGCATAAATCTGAATCCAGCCGGCATCTCTTGCACCCATGGAATCAGAATGGTCGCAGTTGATGTTGATGGGGCCGGACAGAGCACGGTTTACCAGTGCCAGAGCGATGGGCAGGCGGTTGGAAGCTGCGATGTATAATTCCTCCCACATTAATGCCATACCGCAGGAAGATGTAGCAGACAGTGTTCTCGCACCTGCTGCTTCCGCACCGATTGCGGCACTCATGGCACTGTGTTCGGATTCAACCGGAATAAATTCCGTATCCACCTGGCCGTTTGCAACAAATTTTGAAAAATACTGGGGAATCTCCGTGGAAGGAGTAATGGGGAATGCGGGCATTACATCGGGATTGATCTGACGAAGTGCTTCCGCAACCGCTTCATTACCGGATAAACGATCTCTTCTAGCCATTATTTATTTACTCCTTTCATGGTAATTGCACCGGGCTTGCAGGCATTTACGCAGATGCCGCATCCCTTGCAGTGGTCATAATCAAAATCTCCTCTTTTATAGTCGGAAACCGGAATTGCGCTGTCAGGACAGACAGGTACGCAAAGCAGGCACTGTGTACATTTCTCTGCGTCAAAATCCGGCTTTACAGCTGTCCATTCGCCGGTATGGAACTTCGCAGATGTACCGCCTTCGTAAATCTGCATACCCTCTGTCAGGTCCTTCCAGCTGCAGGATTCATTTAATTTACTCATATCTGTAGCCATGTTCTTAATCCTTTCGTTTCATAAATTCTATCAAATATCCTGATAATTAATGTACTTCATCAAATGCCATTTCCAGTGCTTTCATGTTGCCCTCGATTACCTCAGGCTTGGAAGCAAATTTGTGTGCAAATGAACTGCGCATCTCTTTCATGAAGGTTTCTCTGTCCATAACACCGCTTACCTTTACAATGGCAGCCAGCATGGGAGAGTTGGGGAAATATTTACCCAGTGCTGCGATGGATACTTTTCTCGCATCAATAATATAAACTTTTCCCTCGTATCCATGGAGATGAGGAATAATTTCTTCCTTTGTTTTTTCTGTGTTGATGACAATTGCTCCGTCTTTTTTCAGTCCATCCGTTACATGAACGGTTTCCAGCAGACTTTCATCAACTACAACCACATAATCGGGATCATAAATATTGGAATGAACCCGAATCTCATTATCACTGATCCGGTTGTAAGCTGTAATGGGAGCACCCATACGCTCCGGACCATATTCAGGGAAACCCTGTACATTTTTGCCAGTCTGGAATGCAACATCTGCCAGCAGAAGCGCTGCAGTTTTCGCACCCTGGCCGCCGCGGCCGTGCCATCTGATTTCGACAATGTCTTTCATGCTATTGCTCCTTTTTAAAGAAATGGTAACTGTTCTGAACCAGTTACAAAAAAAGCACGTCCTGTAAACAGGACGTGCCGTACACGCGTTACCACCTGAATTCGGAATTGCTTCCGCACTCAATCCGGACAAACCGGCCAGACAGATGACGGTTATCCGGTGCTGCTGTAACGTGCAGCTCACGTCAGACTCTACTCCTTTTTGATAAAAAAGTTTCAATATGAAGCTCCCGGGTGATTTTCACCGGTATGGAATACGGTACTCCCATCAACTGCCGCTTGCTGAAATTCCTGACCTCCGATTACTCTTCCCGTTCAATGCTTTAGTCTGTTATAGTTTGAAAAGTATTTTATCATTCATGTAAAAATATGTCAAGCAAATATGCATATTGTTGTTTTATCCTTTTCCCGACAAATCGATCACTGTTTTTTGTGCATTTTTGCAGTATTTCTACAATATTTTTATTAATTTATAGACACTTTTTCTTATTCATGGTATATTTTTTCTACGAGCCGGTTAACATGGCCACAGTCACCGGAAAAATCAAAGTAAAGGAAAAGTGATCAGATGTACCATGAAGCTTTAGAACGATTAAAAAAAGGTAACGAATATTATGTAACCCACTCCTGCAATCCGTCTGCTTTAGATGATGCCAGACGACTTGACCTTACAGAAAACGGACAGAAACCTTATGCGGTTATTATCACCTGCGGTGACTCCCGCGTACCGCCGGAACATATTTTTTCTGCCGGACTGGGAGATCTGTTTGTCATCCGGAATGCAGGCAATGTAATCGGACCCATTGAATCAGGTTCCGCAGAATATGCGGCAGACCATCTGGGTACCCCTCTGATTGTCGTGCTGGGACATACCCATTGCGGAGCGGTTCACGCCACACTTGAGGGCGGCGCACACGGCAATATCCGTTTTATAACCGACGAAATCCGATGGGCCATTGGAAATGAGCGCGACCCCAGAAAATGTGAGCAGCTCAATGCACGCCACAGTATAGAACGTCTGCTGGAAAACCCGGTTTTAAAAAAGCTGAAGGATGAGAAAAAACTGGAAATCCTTCCCGCCATTTATGATATAAAAACCGGAAAAGTTTCTTTTGAAGAATAATGATATTGTTAATCACCAGTCAGAGATATCACCCCCCTGACTGCAAAACGCCGGGTCCTCCTTCCGGACCCGGCGCCTTTTTATGTATTAAGAAAAGAGATTAAAGGGGGATCTGACTTTTCTTACTACCCTTTATGCTGCTTCAGAACCATCCATGCGCTTCACACGCCTTATAGATGCCGTCCTCCACATTTTTATCTGCCACGTAGTCTGCTTTTGCTTTCAGAGCATCGCATCCGTTGCCCATGGCCACACAGTAGAACTGTTCATCAAACATGACCAGATCATTGTAATCATCTCCGAACACCACCACATCCGAAGGAGTTCCGCCCGCATACTCCAGCATTCTGATAATGCCTTCCTTTTTTTCATCCGGCTGGAACATCAGATACGGTTTTTCGAACCGAAGATGACCCAGAGTGTCTTTCAGAGTAAAACGTTCTTCCTCTTCTTCAGGGATGGAAACATACATTTTATAGATAACCCCGCCTTCTGCCGGATCAAAGCTCTCATCCACAATATAGGTGGTGGGCTCCCTGCGCATGCCCGCCTGCTCATAAAAACGGAAGCTGTTGGCATAGACCTTTTTTGAATCGTCAATAGCCACAAATACGCCGTATCCCAGATTGATTGCCTGATCGTAGACCGCTTTAGCCTTCTCATAATCCAGAGGACGATTTTCTCTCAGTTCACCTTCATATACAATTCCATGTCCGCCATTGCACACCATATGATCAAATCCGCTTTCCCTGCGGAAATTCTCCGCTTTGTAAAATGCTCTTCCTGTGGCAATGGATACAAAATGTCCTGCCTGTTTCAATTTGCTGATTGCTTCCGCAGCCGACGGAACAATTTTTCCGGTCGCACGGTCTGTAAGAGTTCCATCAATATCGAAAAAGAAATATTTTTTACTCATCTTCTCACCCTTTCCTTATTCGAAGGGATATACCATACCCCACTGGTTGCGCACTGCTGTCAGAGTTTCCATAACATCGCGGACAATCTGAAGATTCTCCTTACCGCTGTGGTTTCTCACATATTCCTGCATATCCTGTACTTCATACTGCAGTGCCTTTGCTGTTTCACCTGCTTCGATTACCTCGGTATGGCCGTCTTCTGTATAGGTGATGGTTGCTTTTGCGGCTCTGGGATATTCGCATACCTCGATAAAACCTTTTTCGCCTGCCACAACACCGCGTTTGGGCTGTTTTGCACGCATGGTCAGAGCCATAACCGCCATCTCCCCGTCAGGATTCTTCAGCAGGATTCCACTGGTTTCATCCACACCGGTTTCAAAATAATTGGCTGTTGTCAAAACCACATTGGGTTTGCTGCTCATGAAGAATCTTGCAAATGTGGTGGCATATACGCCGATATCCAGCAGAGCGCCGCCGGCCAGTTCCTTGGAGAAGAAACGGTTTTTCACATCATATTCCTTGCAGCTTCCAAAATTCACCTGTACCATTTTCACCTTACCGATGGCACCATCGTTAACCATCTGTTTCAGTTTTTTGTAAAGCGGCATATGAAGCAGCGTCATGCCGTCACAGATCACCAGACCTTTTTCTTCAGCAATGGCTGCACATTCCTCCAGCTGGCGGCTGTTCACGGTGATTGACTTTTCACAGAATACATGCTTGCCTGCCTGTACAGACTTCAGCAGGAACTGATAATGCAGGCTGTGAGGAGTAGCAATGTAAATAATATCCACATTTTCATCGGCAATCATCTCATCAGCGCTGCCGTATGCTTTCTTCACACCGAATTCTTCCGCATATTTCCGGGCACCTTCCAGACTTGTATCACATACTGCATAAATCTCTCCGTTAACTGCATTCAGAGCTTCGCCCATTTCATGAGCAATCCATCCTGTTCCCAAAATACCCCAGTTCAGTTTTTCCATCTCTACCGCTTCCTTTCTATTATATCAATTCCATCGTTCTTTGCAATCACTGCTTTGCCGGCAATTCCGTAAAAAAGTGAATGTTCCACCAGACCTGTAATTGCTTCCAGTTCATTAAACAGCTTTTCCACATTTTCCACCCGGGAAAATGATGCTTCCATCAGGTAATTGCCGTCATCGCTGACCATGGTTCCGGTCTTTCCGCCTGCACGGCGTTCCGTTACCACAGCCCCCAGTGCTTCCAGACGTTTCTGTACATATTTTCTCGCCGGCCGGATGATCTCCACCGTCACCGGGTACTGAAACGCCAGATTTTCTTTTAATTTTCCTTCATCCGCCAGAAGCACGTAATCGGATGCCATTGCTGCCACGATTTTTTCCCTTGTATGAATCCCGCCGCAGCTTTTCAGAGCATTCAGATCTTTATCCAGCTCATCACATCCATCAAAAGCAATATCGATGTGATCCACCATCTCCAGAGGAACCATGGGAATATGATGCTGCACGCACAATTCCATGGTATCCTGGGAAGGAGTAACTGCGATGATATTTTTCTTCTGTTTTTCGATTTCCTGAATCAGGAGGGCGACTGTGGAGCCGCCTCCCAATCCGACAATCATGCCATCTTCTATCATTTCAAATGCCCTGCGGGCACATTTCTGTTTCATGATTTCCGGGTCTCCTTATTAATCCAAGAGTGTCAGTTTATTCTGCACCGGCTTTATTCCGCATTCTTCAGAGGTTTTTTCAGAACTGCCAGAATCAGGCATCCTACTACGGAACCGATCAGAATTGATAAAGCGTACATAAGCGGATGTCCGATGGTGGGCAGTACGAAAATACCGCCGTGAGGAGCTCTTAATGTACATCCGAACAGCATGGAAAGTCCGCCTGCTGTTGCAGAACCGATGATGCAGGAAGGAAGCACACGAAGAGGATCACTTGCTGCAAAAGGAATAGCTCCTTCGGAAATGAAAGATAATCCCAGAACATAGTTGACCAGACCGGATTCTCTTTCTTTCTGTGTAAAACGGTTCTTGAAAAATGTGGTACACAGTGCAATTGCCAGAGGAGGAATCATGCCGCCTGCCATAACTGCTGCCATAATCTCAAAGTTTCCTTCTGCCAGCTGAGATGTTGCAAATACATAAGAAGTTTTATTTACGGGACCTCCCATATCAACTGACTGCATACCTGCTACAACAATACCCAGAAGCACCTTGCTGGTACCGTTCATGCCGTTGAGAACTCCTGTCAGCGCATCGTTGATCATGCCCATAAAAGGATTGATCAGTGTTGTTACAACGGAGCCCAGTAAAATACCGAATACCGGGTAAATGATCATGGGACGGAGGCTGTTCAGTGCCTGAGGCATTTTGGAAGTCAGCTTCTGAAGTCCCAGCACCAGGTAACCTGCCGCAAAACCGGCAAACAGAGCACCCAGGAAACCGGCATTTACATCACCGCCGGCAGGATTTGCAAATGTACAGCCTGCTTTGGCAACCAGACCTGCAACAAAACCTACCGCAAGACCGGGCCTGTCCGCAATACTCATTGCGATATAACCGGATAATACAGGAAGCATCATGCCGAAGGCAAATTCACCGATGGTTTTCAGATAAGCGGCAACCGGTGTATTTTTACCGAAATTAGAAGGATCAATACTGTAATCATCCAGCAGGAAAGCAAGAGCAATCAGAATACCGCCGCCGATTACAAAGGGAAGCATGTGAGATACGCCGTTCATCAGATTTTTATAGATCTGTCTTCCGATACTTTCCTTTTCACCGGTTTCCATCTGTTCCGATTCATTGCCGTCGTGCTGATAAACAGGAACCTGTCCGCTGATACCATGCTCGATCAGCTCCTGAGGCTTGTGAATTCCATCCGCAACTTTGGTGATGATAACCGGTTTTCCGTTGAAACGGGACAAATCCACATTTTTATCGGCTGCAATAATGATACATTCCGCTGCCCTGATTTCTTCCGGTGTCAGGACATTTTTCGCGCCGTCGGCTCCCTGAGTTTCAACTTTGACGGGGATTCCCATCTCTTTTCCCTTTTTCTCCAGATTCTCAGCTGCCATAAAGGTATGTGCGATTCCTGTAGGGCAGGCTGTAACCGCCAGAATCCGGTAACCGGTCCTGGCTCCTTCTGCTGCAGCTGCTTTTTTCTTTCCGTCCAGTTCATTTTCCTTGTCATCGATGATCTGCATGAATTCATCCACTGACTTCGCCTGAATCAGAGCATTCTTGAAATCTTCATCCATCAGCATGGTGGAAAGTCTTGCCAGAGCTTCCAGATGTACATTGCCGCCGCCTTCCGGTGCCGCAATCATGAATGCCAGATAAACCGGTTCATCATCCATGGATTCGTACTCCACACCATCTTTAATTACAACAGCTGCCAGACCTGCTTTTTTTACTGCCGGTCCTCTGGAATGAGGAATTGCAATCCCCTCTCCGATACCGGTGGTACCTTCCGCTTCACGAGCCAGAACACCTTTTTTATATTCTTCTCTGTCATTCAGATTTCCTGCTTTTTCCTGCAGTTTTGTCATGTAATCAATCACATCAGCCTTGGACTTTACGCTGACATTCAGATCGATCGCCTTTTTGCTCAGCAATTCTGTAATCCGCATTTTTCTCTCTCCTTTGACTTGACTTTGTATTTCGCCTCAGGGACTTTTGTAATGTAAATAATTTTCATGAATTTGTTATATCGCGATATTTATTCTTCATGTTTCGTATTATACCATGAAAATAATTTTTGTCAATCTATTTGAAAGTGAAAATTATTTTTGTGTAAAATTGACAGTTTTTCACCTTAAAAGTGTTTTTTAATTCGGTTATTTCGTGCATTCTGCCATTACGTTGTACAGATTCAGATACTTCCATGAAAATGACCTCTTTTCGTGAAGAAGAAAATGATTTTCATGGAGCAACAGAAAAAGACCATGATACAAAGCCCCGTCGTAGGACCCCATATCATGGTCTTTCACCTTTTCCGGTATATCTTTATACTTTCTCGTCGGCAATGAGATTTTCACAGGCACTGAGCCGGTCATAGCTTTTTTCCTGTCCAACTGTAAGAAACAGGTACAGAATCTCCATGACAGTCATGGCAGAAACCCTTGAAAAACAGAATTCATTGAGAAACAGTTTTTCTCTCGTTGCAGTCTGAATATGATAATCCACATCACTGCCAATGGTTGATTTGGGATTATTGGTAATCCCTATGGTTGTAACGCCGTTTTTTCTGGCAGCACGCACCATTTTTACAACCTGTCTTGACTCCCCGGAATTGGAAATGGCAATCAGAACATCTCCTTTTTTCAAAGAAAGCGTAAATGCAAGCTGAGTTTCCCAGATCGTGCCGGACACCGCCTTGATTCCGATCTCATTCAGCTTGAAAGCACCATCGAGAGCAACGGGAATCGTATTGCCCACAGCCACCAGCTGAACAACTCCCGCGTGCTGAATGCAGTCAAGAATCGTATTAAGCTGTTTCTCGTTGATCAGCGACACAGTCTGTTTCAGCTCCTCAACCTTATTGGCCAGAATATTCTGCAGAGACTGCCCGATATGATCTCTGGAAATATTATTGGAAACCGGTGTATTGGAATCCCCCTCCACGATCTCTTTTGCCAGGCTGATTTTCAGATGATGGAATCCATCCACCTCACATTTTCTGCAGAAACGTGAAATAGTAGCCACACTGGTTCCGCTGGCTTCCGCCAGTTCACCGATGGTCATATTCACTACTTCCTGACGATGCTGCATGATATAATTTGCAATCTTTTTCTCCTGCTCAAAAAAGGTATCGTATAATATATTGATGGTATTCATAACCGACTGCTGTTTTTCCATAAGTATCCTCCACATGACAATTATCCGGACAGATCCTGCAGATACCGGATCTGATTTCCTCAAAATTTTTCTGCCCTCAGTTCCCGGACAGATACACCATTTTGATATAATACTCTCAATTCTGCCTGTTTGTCAATTTTACATGTGAAATTCATGGCCGGATACCACATTGAACTATGGAAATCATATCATCATCTGCACCAGGATATAAATCACCTGCTTCTCCCCTGTACAGCTGGACAACCGGAACTTTTCTGTGTTACACTGATACCATTAAATAATACCAGAAATTTCAATATGCAAAGTTTCGAAATAAGGAGTTTTATATATGAACAAATCAATCTCTGATTCCAGAATTGTTGTGGCCGGCCTGGGCGGTGTCGGCGGTTTCCTGGGAGCAGCCCTGGCTTCCGTCTATTCCAATGTTACTTTTTTTGCACGGGGAGCACGTAAAGATCATCTGAAAGCAAATGGACTGACCTTGAAAAGTGAATTCATCGGAGACCGGCATGTGACACCTGCACTTGTTACCGATCAGATTTCAGAAATCGACACCGCTGATTTTCTGATCATCAGTGTGAAAAATTATTCTCTGGAGCAGATCTGTCTGCAGCTGGCTCCCATCGTAGACGAACATACCGTTATTGTTCCTGTTCTCAATGGCATAGATCCGGCAGACCGCACACGCAATACACTGAAAAAAGGAATTGTGGTGGATTCTCTGATCTATATCATCTCCGGCAGCGAACCGGATTACACCATCGTGCAGAAAGGAGACTACGCAACACTTCGAATCGGCACCCGCTCGGAAGATCTTTCTGTAAAAAATGCCGTACAGGCTGTCCATGAACTGTTTGCACCCACAGGAGTAACCTGTATCATAGAAGATGATATCGAAGCTGCTATCTGGAAAAAATATATCTTCAACTGTGCATTCAATATCATGACCGCTGCATACAGTGCCAACGTGGGTGATCTTCGCGCCAGTTCCGAACACGTGGCCGATATGCGGCTCCTGATGGATGAAGCCTGCCTTGTTGCATGGAAAAAACAGGTTAATATTCCCAGGGATTATACGGAAGACCGGATTCATTTTTTCATGAATCTTCAGTCACCCACCGGCACCAGTTCCATGCGCCGGGACGTAGATGCAGGGCGCCCCTGTGAACTGGAAACATTCAGCGGATATCTGCTGCAGGAAGCTGAAAAATACAATATGGATCTGCCCCAAACCCGCTGTTACTATGAACTGCTGAAGAAAAAAACCGAAAAAACAGAACAGAGAGGTATACTTTTATGAAACCTGAATCTCAGACAGATACCGAGCTGGAAGGCCTTCTGGATAAATTGAAGATTTCCAGTGAAACAAACGGTCCTTCTCATGAGGAAACCGCCACCTGCCATTACCAGCTGGGTTTATACTACATCAACCATGGCGATGCCATGGAAGCCATGAGTCATCTGGGAGATGCTCTGTACATCAGAAGAAAATATTATACTGAGGATTCTTTAAGGATAAGAGAAATTTATTATGCTCTGGAGCAATGTACCTTCATGTGACAACATTTATCCGGAAATCTTTTTTTAACTCTATTCTGTCTGACAACTTCCGGATAAAATTTCATGAATCTCCCTCACATCTTTTTCAAGAAATTTCAGATATTGTTTTCCAAGTGAGCTCAGTACCTGCCCTTTGCGCATAATGTACCCCAAATGCAAGGTACTGAGCTCATCTTCCAGCGGCCTTGCCACAATAGAATTCAATCCTTTATGAAACGCATCTGCATTACTGTTTGTCAGATCAGGTCCAATACTGAAACAATCTGTTTTCCTGACAAGCGCAATTTTAGTACAACGATCACTGACATGTACATTTTTATTAAGAATTTTATAAAATAAAGGTTCTTCTGAAAAATGAGATGTCTCCGTTTCCTGATCATAAGTAACAAACGGATAATCTTCAAGATCTTTCAGATAAATTTTCTCTTTGCTTTCCAGAGGATGGCCGGAACGGAAAAACACGTAATTATTTAAAAGAGCAATTTCCCTGAATTCAATATCATACGAAGTAAAAAGCATCTGCATACTTCTCATATGCGGTTCATAAATGGCCATGATGCCCAGTTCACTTCTGCTGCTGGATACATCATGGATAACTGAATTGGTATCACATTCTCTGATCGCCATATCATAATTCTGCGAATCTGTATCCTGAAGCATACTGGTAAATGCCCTCACCGCAAAAGGAAACCTCTGTGAAGAAACGGAAAATCTCATGGGTATCGATTTTCTTGAATGATATCTCTGCTCCAGATAGGCAGCCTGTTCCACGATTTCCCTGGCATATCTGATAAAATCTTCTCCATCATAAGTAAGCGTTACTCCTCTGTTTGTCCTGTTGAACAGGCAGATTCCCAGATCTTCCTCTATTTCTTTAACAGCTGTAGATAAAGTTGACTGAGATACAAAAAGTTTTTTAGCAGCCCCTGAAAAGGACTGACAGGCGGAAATTTCAATCACATATTTCAAATTCTGCAGAGTCATATACCTCTCCTCTTTATTTTTTTATGATATGGTATCAAAAAAATCAATATCTGACAATGAAAAAAAGCTATTATGAAGTCGGTTGTAATGACAATTCCCATATGATATATTATTTCTATCAAAGCGAAGTGTTTTATGGAAGCCGGTTCAAATCCGGCGCGGTGCCGCCACTGTAAGATGGAGTAATTGCGATTATGACACTGAATTTTCCGGGAAGTCCGCAATTACATTGAAATCAAGCCAGGATACTTGAACATTTCGCCGGAATCCTTAATTTAACGAGTCATTGGATTAAGGATCGCAGCAAGACAACTATTGCTTTTTGCCGGTCCTTTTCCTGTATAACAGTGAAAAGGCTTTTTTTATGCAGTTTTCCGCAAAAAGCACCTTGAAAGAAAGGTAAGAAACATGAAAAGAAAAACTATCAAAAAAGTTCTGGCACTTTTATTAAGTGTCATCCTTGCAGTATCTTTAACTGCAGGATGCAGCAGCAAAAATGCTGACAACCCGTCATCTGAAACTGCTTCTTCGCAAAATCAGAAAAACAGCAGTAACGAAAACAATTCTTCATCTGTCCGCCAGGTTACTGACGCAGCGGGGAATGTGATAGAAGTTCCTTCTGATATTTCCCGAATTGCTGTTACTCCCCTTCCCTGGTCTTCTGTTATCTATGCAATCGATGGCACATCGGAGCATATGACATGTATCAATCCAGGTGCCATGAAAGCTTATACAGGTAATTTTCTGGAAATTCTTGATCCCGACTATGCCAATATTGATACCACATGCATCGGAACAGATTTTTCTATTAACATGGAAGAAATGGTAAATAAAAAAATCCAGGCTGTTGTCATCTGGGACTATCAGACAGATGAAGCTGAACAGCTTAAAAAATTGGGGATTGCCCCCATAATGGTCAAAAATGAAACGGTAGAAGAATTGCAGGACAGTTTCCGTGCAATCGGACAGCTGCTTGGTAAAGAGGACCGTGCCCTGGAATTTATTGATTTATACAGTGAAGTTTATAATAAAATCCAATCCTATAAAGATCAGGTGGATTCCGCCAAAAAGCCAAAGGTATTATATCTGAGAAATTCTGAATTGAAGCTTCAGGGAAATGATAATTTTATCAAAGAAGCACTGGATATGGCAGGGGCTGATAATGTTGCTGCCGACAGTTCAGAACTTACCATGGAAGAAATTCTGGAAATTGATCCGGATATTATTCTGCTGAGCTGGTTTGATCCTTTCGTTCCGGATGATTTATACAACAACACCATTGACGGTCAGGACTGGAGCAACGTAAAAGCCGTTAAAGAAAAATGCGTATACAAAACTCCTATCGGTATTTATCGATGGGATGCTCCCGGTGTAGAAACACCTCTGATGATGGAGTGGCTGGCTGCTTTAATTCAGCCTGAAATCTTTTCAGACATTGATATAAAACAGCACCACTTTACAACTTTTTGAATAAAAAATATCGTACAGGGACTTTCTGATGTATAATAAGCTTGCTACAACTATTACAAAGGAAAGTGACCCTGTACGACAAACTCATTATACAACGAAAAGAACCTGATTGGTAGACTTCATCGATATTTTTTTGCTTATTTTGAAACTTTTTCCGCACCTACGGCAGATACTCTGTTTTTACTGGTGCTATCCATACTGGCTATGGAATCTGCTCATTCAATCCGTTTCCTGTACCGGCATTTTCTGTCCGGCATTACAGAAAAATCGTTGAACGCTTTTTATTATGCCTGTTCCTATGCCAAAGTGGATTATTCCAGGTTTATGAATGTGACCGCCTCGATGGCTCTCAGACTGATTCCTGAACATCTTCGGTCTCAGCCTGTCTTCATCTGCATTGATGATACCATGGTCTCAAAATTCGGCAAAAAATTTGAGGATGTTTCAAAACTTTTTGACCATGCGGCACACAATGGTTCCAATTATCTGAATGGACACTGTTTTGTCAGCATTATGCTTTGCGTTCCGGTC
>JAXDZY010000067.1:0-10927 GCA_034086685.1 Lachnospiraceae bacterium | reverse complement strand
CTCTGTACCATTCCGGGTGTCAAACGTGATAGTGCAATCACTATCATCTCCGAAATCGGTACTGATATGTCTCAATTCTCAAGTTCCAAACGTTTATGTTGCCGGGCTGGTCTTACACCAGGCAGCAATGAATCTGCTGGTAAGAAGAAGTCTGTTCGGATTACACGTGCCGGTGTCTACCTCAAACCTGCATTAATACAATGTGCTCATGCAGCCGTAAAATCTGACAAATCTCCTTACTACAAAAAGAAATATGAATCTCTTGTTAAACGCCGTGGCAAGAAAAGAGCCATTATCGCTATTGCCCGTATGATTCTTACTGCTATCTATCAGATGCTGTCTACTGGTGAGCAGTGGAATCCGAGCGATCTTTACAGAATCGATATGCCCGCAGCTCTTGTTGAAAAACAAAAGGCAAAAGCTATCAGGCAAGCCAAGAAACTATTGCAACGAGAGGGATTACTTCCTCCTGATGAACCATTAGCTTCTTGATTCAATTTTATAACTTTATAACTCTATAACACTGTAAAAAGTTGCCTGCCTTAGACAGCTTATTCAAGTGCGCCAATTTATGGTCTTCCTCTACTTTCTTTCACACTATCTCCTCCCTATAAAACTCTGGTTACATGACGATTTACATGACAGCAGGTATTGACTGCCACCGGAAGTCCTGCAATATGAGTTGCGTATGTCTCAATATTTACAGCAAATACACTTGTTCTTCCGCCCAGTCCCGCCGGCCCGATGCCGAACCTGTTCATTTGTTTCAGAAGTTCCTCCTCGATTTCCCTGATATAAGGAATTTCTGAACGCTGACCGACATTTCGTGTAAGAGCTTTTTTGGCCAAATAAGCGCATTTTTCAAATGTACCGCCAATTCCTACCCCTACGACCATCGGAGGGCAGGAATTGGGCCCTGCGTCTCTCACAGCCTGTAAAATTGCCTCTTTCACACCTTCAATACCATCCGCCGGTTTGAGCATGAATATCCGACTCATATTCTCGCTGCCGAATCCTTTGGGAGCAACCGTAATTTTAATCTGATCACCGCCCACAATGGAATAATGAATAACCGCAGGTGTATTATCCTTTGTATTTTCACGGATCAACGGATCACCTACCACTGATTTACGCAGATACCCCTCTGCATATCCGCGCCTTACTCCCTCATGAATAGCATTTTCCAGCACTCCTCCTGTAAAATGCACTTCCTGTCCCACTTCGATAAAGATGACCGCCATTCCCGTGTCCTGACAAATAGGGATCATATCCTCTCCGGCGATCTTCATGTTTTCCATCAGCTGACTTAGAATCTGACGTCCCAGCGGAGATTCCTCCGTCTCCAGAGAACGGCTGAATGCCTGCTTCATATCATCCGAAAGAAAATGATTGGCTTCAATGCACATCTCTTTAATATTCTGTGTAATTATATCTACCGATACTTCTCTCATTATCAATATTCCTCCTGTATGAATGTCCGTACATGATAAACTGATATTTCACGAAAGAAAGGAAAGGGTGAAAATATCTTCACGCTTTCCTTCCCAAAAAACATCAGATAAAATTATTCTTTGTTATTCACGGCATCATCCGCATCCTGATCGATTTCCTGTTCATCATTATCGTCATTCTTTTCAGTCTCTTCATTTTTGACCTTGGCAATACTTGCCACAAGGCCGGTCTTGTCATCCACACCAATCAGCTTCACACCGGATGCGACCCTTCCCAGAGTAGAAACTCCATCAATACTGATACGGATAATGATACCATTGGTGGTAACAATCATCAGTTCCTGTCCGTCTTTTACTGCCTTTACACCCACCAGATCACCGGTTTTTTCATTAAGCTTATAACATTTGACACCTTTACCGCCGCGCATCTGAACATTAAATTCGCTGATGCGGGTCTTTTTACCAAGTCCACGCGAAGTTGCCAGGAGCAGGTATTCTCCCTGGCTGTCCATCTGCATGCCGATTACAATATCATTTTCTCCAAGATCCATACCACGCACGCCCATTGAACTTCTGCCTGTAGGACGGACATCTCTCTCATGGAAACGGATACACATGCCTTTCATGCTCACCAGAAGCAATTCCCTGTCCCCGTCTGTGTATTTAACCTCGATCAGTTCATCCTCTTCACGCATATTGATTGCCTGAAGCCCCGTTTTCCGGATATTTGCAAAATCCTCCATGGGGGTTTTCTTTACCATGCCGAATTTGGTGGCCATGAAAATAAATTTGCCCGGTTCAAGCTTCTTCAGCGGAATAATTGCGGAAATTTTCTCTTCCGGCTGAAGCTGCAGCAGATTTACAATGGCGGTTCCCCGTGCCATTCTGCCGGCTTCGGGTATCTCATAGGTCTTCAGACGATATACACGTCCCTTGTTTGTAAAAAACATCAGATAGCGATGATTTCTGGACATAATCAGTTCCTCTATGAAATCCTGATCAATAGTCTGCATTCCTTTGATTCCCTTGCCGCCTCTGTTCTGTGCGCGGAAAGTATCTGCACTCATCCGTTTGATATAGCCCAGATTAGTCATTGTTATTACCACAGCTTCATCCGGAATCAGATCCTCATTATCCAGATCCGCCGCATCCATGCTGATCCTGGTACGCCTTTCATCTCCGAATTTGTCACGAATTGCAATAATCTCATTACGGATAACCGTCAGAAGCTTCTTCTCATCGGCCAGAATAGCCTTTAATTTATCGATCTGGAGCATGAGTTCTTTGTATTCTTCCTCCAGCTTTTCTCTTTCCAGACCGGTAAGAGCACGCAGACGCATATCCACGATAGCCTGAGCCTGCGCATCAGAAAGCTCAAAACGTTCCATCAGATTCTGTTTAGCCTGCTGCGTGTTGCGCGAAGCACGAATGATACTGATGACTTCATCAATATGATCAAGCGCAATCAGCAGCCCCTGCAAAATATGAGCACGCTCCTGTGCCTTATTCAAATCATATCTGGTTCTTCTGGTTACAACCTCTTTCTGATGATCCAGATAATAAGCCAGCATATCCTTCAGATTCAGTACTTTGGGTTCATTATTGACCAGAGCCAGCATATTGACACCAAAAGTATCCATCAGCTGAGTGTGTTTATACAGCTTGTTCAGCATCACATTGGCATTGACATCACGGCGCAGCTCAATGCAGATACGCATACCGGTGCGATCGGACTCATCCCTCAGATCAGTGATACCGTCCAGCTTTTTATCCTTGACCAGCTCTGCAATTTTCTCGATCAGTCTGGCCTTATTGACCATATACGGAATCTCTGTTACCAGTATTCTTGATTTTCCATTGGGCATGGTTTCAATATCGGCTACTGCCCGCACTCTGATTTTGCCGCGGCCGGTACGATATGCTTCTTCAATACCGCTTCTTCCCATGATTTCCGCTCCGGTGGGAAAATCCGGACCTTTTACGATACTCAGCAGTTCCTCAATATCAGTATCACGATCTTCCTGAACCTGATTATCAATGATTCTGACAACAGCATCGATGGTTTCCCGCATGTTATGCGGAGGTATATTGGTAGCCATACCTACTGCAATGCCGCTGGTACCGTTAACCAGAAGGTTTGGATAACGGGAAGGAAGCACCCTGGGTTCCTTCTCCGTATCATCAAAGTTCGGGGCAAAATCCACTGTATCTTTATTGATATCCGACAGCATCTCCATGGATATCCTGCTTAATCTTGCCTCTGTATAACGCATGGCAGCCGCACCGTCACCATCAATGGAACCAAAGTTTCCATGACCGTCAACCAGCGGATACCGTGTATTGAAATCCTGTGCCAGCTTTACCAGAGCCTCATAAATAGAGCTGTCACCATGAGGGTGATATTTACCCATGGTATCACCGACAATACGCGCACATTTACGATGAGGCTTGTCAGGACCGTTATTCAATTCAATCATCGAATAGAGAATTCTTCTCTGAACAGGCTTTAACCCGTCCCTTACATCAGGCAGAGCTCTTGCCGCAATAACACTCATGGCATAATCAATATATGATTTCTCCATGGTTTTCTGCAGATCAATATCATGCACCTGATCAAATATTGTTTGATCCATTGCTTACTCCTCCTCATCAAATATCCAGGTTTTCTACAAATTTTGCATTGGCTTCGATAAATTCACGTCTCGGTTCCACCTTATCGCCCATCAGCGTAGTGAATGTCAGATCAATGGCAGCACTGTCCGCTTCATCCATGGTAACACGTCGAAGAATACGGCGTTCCGGATCCATGGTAGTTTCCCAGAGCTGTGATGCATCCATCTCTCCCAGACCTTTGTAGCGCTGGATTTTATTGGAACTGTCACGACCGATTTCTTTCAGAATGTCATTGAGCTGTTCATCACTGTATGCATACCACACTTTTTTATTGCGCTCCACTTTATACAGCGGAGGCTGAGCCAGATAAACATAACCCTGCTTGATCAGTTCCGGCATAAAACGATAAATAAAAGTTAATAATAACGTACTGATATGGGCACCGTCCACATCCGCATCGGTCATGATGATGATTTTATGGTAACGCAGCTTTGTAATATCAAAATCCTCATGAATACCTGTGCCGAAAGCAGTAATCATGGCCTTGATTTCCGCATTGCCGTAAATACGGTCCAGTCTTGCCTTTTCCACATTCAGGATTTTTCCTCTCAGAGGAAGAATCGCCTGAGTACTTCTGGAACGGGCACTTTTTGCAGAGCCTCCTGCGGAATCACCCTCAACAATATAAATTTCGCAGTTCTCCGGATTTTTATCGGAGCAGTCCGCCAGTTTTCCGGGCAGAGCCATGCCATCCAGAGCTGTCTTGCGTCGGGTCAGATCTCTTGCCTTGCGGGCAGCTGCACGGGCACGCTGTGCCAGAATCGCCTTATCACAGATCAGACGCGCAGTCTGCGGATTCTGTTCCAGAAACAGTTCAAGCTGAGTACTTACCACATTGTCCACCACACCTCTCGCTTCACTGTTTCCAAGCTTCTGCTTGGTCTGTCCCTCAAACTGCGGATCTTCGATCTTAATGCTGATGATGGCCGTCAGACCTTCACGGATATCCTCACCGGCCAGAGACTCATTCTCTTTAAGCAGCCTGGCCTTCTTTGCATATTCGTTAAATGTCTTGGTCAGTGCACTCTTAAATCCCGCCAGATGGGTTCCGCCCTCCGGTGTGGTGATATTATTAACAAAACTGTAGCAGTTTTCATTAAATGCATCATTATGCTGCATGGCAACTTCCACCACAATACCATCCTTGATACCTTCACAATACACTACCTGAGGATAAAGCGGTTCTGTACTGCGGTTCAGATAGGTTACAAACTCCTTGATGCCGCCTTCGTAATGGAATGTCTGTTCATGTCTGCTGTTTTCTCTGACATCACGCAAAATAATCTTCAGACCCCTGGTCAGGAAAGCCATTTCCCGCAGACGCTGTTTCAGAGTCGCATAATCAAATACAGTTTCCTCGAAAATAGTGGCATCCGGTTTGAAGGTTACCCTTGAACCGTGGGCTTCGGGTTCACAGGTTCCTACAACCTCAAGCGGCGTAACAACAGCCCCTCTTTCATAACGCTGCCTGTAAACTTTACAGTCACTGCATATCCGGACTTCCAGCCAGTCTGAAAGTGCATTTACAACCGATGCGCCGACCCCGTGAAGGCCTCCCGAAACCTTATAGGCGCCTCCGCCAAACTTACCGCCCGCGTGAAGAACTGTAAAAATAACCTGAACAGCCGGAACTCCGGCCTTGGGATGTATATCAACCGGCATACCCCGTCCATTGTCTGTTACGGTTATGGAATTATCTTCATTGATCTGCACATCGATTTCAGAACAAAAACCTGCCAGCGCTTCATCCACCGAATTGTCGACAATTTCATAAACCAGATGATGAAGCCCCCTCACCGAAGTGCTGCCAATATACATACCAGGTCTTTTCCTGACGGCTTCAAGCCCCTCCAGAATCTGAATCTGATCTGCTTTATAATCCTGACTCATAGACTGTTACCGCTCCTTTCCCTAAACACGATTTAAAATCTATTTCAACTACAATTATATCAAATATATCAAAAATAATCTCTGAAATATTATATTAATTTTTCCTCACTGCTGTTCCCGCCGACACTTCAAACAACGAATCAATGGGAAACCTGCAGTTCACAAACTCATCCAGTCCCGTACAGGTAATGAACGTCTGTATGTCTTTAATGGTTGCCAGCAGCTGCATCTGTCTGGAACTGTCAAGCTCCGATAAAACATCATCCAGAAGAAGCACCGGAGTATCACGGATCAGCTGACGTACCAGCTGAATCTCCGATAATTTCAGAGATAATGCAGCAGTTCGCTGCTGACCCTGAGAACCGTATCTGCGGATATCGATCCCATTTACCAGAAAACAGATGTCATCCCGGTGGGGGCCCCTGCAGGTTACATGCTGACGCATATCCCGATCCATACTTCTCTGAATTTCTTTTTCAAAACTTCCCTCAATTACATCAGGTTCATAAACAATCTCAATCTGTTCCTTACCTCCTGTAAGTGTGTAATGAAGTTCCCGCATGACCTGATTGAGTTGTCCGACAAATCTGGTTCGATCTGACATAACCGCTTCGCCATAAGCCGCCAGTTGTCCGTCCCACACAGACAGGGTATTCGACAATTCCGGTGTGAAAGCCATATCCTTCAAAAGCCGGTTACGTTCTGCCAGTACTTTATTATAATTCATCAGATGATTGGTATAGACCTTATCCAGCTGGCAAAGTTCAAAATCTATAAAACGACGGCGTTCCGAAGGTCCCTTTTTCACCAGATTCAGATCCTCCGGAGAAAAGAAAATAATATTTACAATACCAAACAGTTCACTGATTTTCCGTATAGGGATACCATTAACGGCAATCCCCTTTGATTTATTTTTCTTCAAATGCATGTCAATCCGGTATTCCGAATCATGTTTATCTACCAGCATCTTAATATGAGCCTCTTCCGCATCAAAACGGATCAGTTCCCTGTCTCTGGAGGCCCGGTGAGACCGGGCAGCAGAACACATATAAATGCTTTCCAGTACATTCGTTTTCCCCTGAGCATTGTCTCCATATAGGATATTGGTTCCGGAACCCGGTTCCAGACTAAGCGTTTCATAATTTCTGAAATTCATCAGATCCAGCCGTTTTATAATCATGAACTATTTAATAACCTTTACGGTTTCTCCCTGATAAGTAAATGTATCACCGTCATAAAGCTTTTTTCCCCGGCGGGTGTCCACTTCACCATTCACCAGTACTTCACCGTTCTGAATTACAATTTTAGCTTCCACACCGGATGAGACCATATTAACCAGCTTTAAAGCCTGTCCAAGCTTAATGTACTCATCGGCAGATCTTAATTTAAGTTCCTGCATAAAATTCTCCTTAAAAATTCAGTTATAGAGTATATTTTTTATCTTGCCAGATTAAAATTAACCGGCAGAATCAGGTAAATGTATTTTTCATCCTGATCCTTGATGAAGCAGGGAGCTTTTGCGTTAATCGTATAAAGCTGTACCTCTTCATCATCAATGACCCGCAGTGCCTCAATCATGAACCGCGGATTAAAACCGATCATGATATCTTTGCCAAACTGATTCACCATAATTTCATCACGCATGGAACCCAGAGAAGAATTCATGATCAGTTCCATGGAATTATCACTGATATTGAAAATAATCGGCTTTTTGTCACTTTCTTTAACAAGAAGTGTGGAGCGTTCAATACTTTCCAATAAAATTTTCTTATTAACCGTGATGCATGTTTCATAATCGTTACTTAACATCTGATCTACATTGAAATATTTTTTATCTATCAGACGACTGACAACAACAGTCTGGTCAAATTCAAACGAAATATGATTTTTAGAAAAGAAAATCCTTACTTCATGATCAGTTTCTCCTGTAAGAATTTTACTGATTTCATTTAATGATTTACCAGGTACAACAACTTCAAACTCAGGATAAACATCGTTCAGCTCAACTTTTCGTATGGAGATACGATGTCCGTCCAGTGAACAGACTCTAAGCTGGTTTTCTTTTACCTCAAACAGCTCACCGGACATGGCAAGGTTGGTGTCATTCACGGAAATTGAAAAAATAGTCTGACGAATTACCTCTTTCAGATCATATTGAGACATAACAATTGATCTGTCTTTACTGAATTGCGGTAATTGTATATAGGTATCAGGATCATCACACATGATTTTAAATTTAGCACTTTCACATTTAATCAATGCAGTGTTGTCGCTGATCTGAAGCAGGATGTCACTGTCGGGCAGTTTTCTGATGATTTCAGCAAAAAGTCTGGCATTGATTGCAGTAATTCCGTGTTTTTCAATACGTGCATCAATTGTTGTTTCGATACCGAGTTCTGTATCGTTGGTCGTTAGCTTTACATAAGATTCTCGTGCATCAATCAGGATACATTCCAGTATTTTGTAATTGGTTTTGGAAGGTACTGCTTTCAGCACGGTGTTAATGGCAGTCATGAGGGTTGATTTTTCAAAGTAAACTTTCATGAATGTGAATAACCCCTTTCGGTATAAATGGATATATAAATATATTATATTTCAGCAGTCTCAGCAGTAGGGAGCGTGGATATGTGGATAACCCTGTTTTTGCTTGAAAATATCAGATTTTCCACAGTGGGAAATCTGGTTGATAACTCTATCTGAAGATGAGGATAATTCTGAAGTTATAAACATTCAGAAAAACTGTGAAATTCATCCACATAAATTCAACAGAATATCCACAGCCCGTTGTTTATAAAGGCGGGTTGATTTTTTTCTTCAGAGTGTCAATGGTTGACTGCAGGTTTTCGCTATTGGGAAGGTCTTTTTTTATTTTTTCGCAGCCGTGAATGATCGTTGCGTGGTCGCGGTTGCCAAGACAGCTTCCTATTTTTATAAGAGGAACAGATGTCATTTCTTTACAGAGGTACATGGCGATCTGTCTGGGATGAGCAATATCTTTGCTTCGTTTAGGCGAGATCAGATCCTTAACTGAAATATGAAAATGATCAGCAACGGTCTGTATAATCAACTCAGGGGTGATTTCCCTGGGTTCTGAGGGTCCGAAGTAATCCTTCAGAATTTCGGCAGCCATGTCCAGTGTAATATCCGTATTCTGCAATTTGGAAAATGCCACAATTTTAGTGAGGGCTCCTTCCAGCTCGCGGATGTTGGATTTTACGTGGGTAGCAATGTATTTGATAATTTCATTATCAATATTATACCCTTCATCTGCCTCTTTTTTGCGAAGAATTGCCATACGTGTTTCATAGTCAGGTTCTGAAATACTGACAGTCAGACCTCCGGCAAAACGTGAGCGCAGCCGTTCCTCCAGCAGTTCCATTTCGTTGGGTGGACGGTCCGAGGAAATGATAATCTGTTTTTTAGCCTGATACAGAGTATTGAATGTATGGAAAAACTCTTCCTGGGTACTGTCTTTTCCTATAATAAACTGGATATCGTCGATGAGCAGAACATCGTTATTGCGGTATTTTGCACGGAATTCGGCAGTAGTGTTGTCATTGTTATTGTTTTTATTACGGATGGAATCAATCAGTTCATTTGTAAAAACTTCGGAAGTAACATACATTACTTTTTTATCCGGATCTTTATTCAGGATGAAATTTCCAATTGAATGCATCAGGTGGGTCTTGCCGAGACCTACACCGCCGTAAATAAAAAGCGGGTTGAATGCTTCGGCAGGAGATTCAGCAACAGCCAGTGAAGCTGCATGGGCCATACGGTTGTTGGAACCGACTACGAAACTTTCAAAGGTGTATTTCCGGTTTAATCCGGAAGATACATTATTATTAGAAGAAACAGATGATTTTTTCACTACGGGCTGTGTGGGCACATCATCTTTCATAATAAAGTGGACGCGGCAGCTTAGACCGGTTATCTCCTGTATGTGAAGCTGCAGGAAAAAATCGTATTTCTTCTGCTGGATGTAGTCCAGACCAAATTTCTCCCCTGGGTAAAGGACAAGTATTTCGTCACCGTCTATGGCAACAGGTTTTAATGGTTCGATCCATGTATGGAAGGAAATGTCAGAAAGCTCCTGATCCATTTTCAGTTTGGAAATAATGTCGTCCCAGTTTTTTTGTACTGTTTCTAGCATGTGTAACTCCTCTGAGTAATAAGTACTGTTCAGATAATATGATAATCTGTTTGTTTCTGGACAGCTACAAATTTCATAGAAAAATAAAATGTGCACAACTCAAAAAAAATACGGAGAAAGACCGTATAAAATGGTAACTGTGAGACGAGAAGTTATCCACAATTACCGGAAGAGATATCATGCACATTATAGATTCATCAACATAAGTTTACTACAAAATCAAAAAGATAGCAATGGAATCCCTTAAAATAAAGTTTTTTTTCAATATTTTCAGATGTGAATAAGTTGATAAATAAAAATGGTAATAAATGTTGATAACTGAAAAAACATATAGAAATGTGGATAAAGTGGATAACTTTTTCACATATATTTAGCGGGAAAAACACGAAAATTGAATTGTCAGGGCCAATATCTAGTGGTAAACAAATGAGCTTATCCACAGGTTATCCACAAAATGTGGATAGTTGAAAACCTGTGAATAAACTGTCGAAACAGAGTTTATAATTGGGTAATTATGTGGATAATTGAAAAAACTCTGAATTATGGGGAAATTCTTAAAAAAAAATCACTTGACGGATTGAAAATGATTATATATAATTGTGCATGATGTGTTGCTACCATTAGAAAAGGAGGTGTATACGTATGAAGATGACATTCCAGCCTAAAAAGAGACAGAGATCTAAAGTTCATGGTTTCAGAGCAAGAATGAGCACTCCCGGCGGCAGAAAAGTTCTGCAGGCAAGAAGAGCAAAAGGCAGAA
>JAXDZY010000065.1:0-6403 GCA_034086685.1 Lachnospiraceae bacterium | reverse complement strand
AACCACCTGAAAGTATGGTAAACTCATATCCAGAATAACTCTTTCAGGTGGTCTGTACCTTTCTTTAGTGTGGTAACTTAAGAATAGCATAAAATCATTAGAAAGAGTTATTTTTTTATTGAGAACTTTTTACTGTCAAGCAGTATAACACATAGCAGAAAATATTGCAAGTTTTTTTCAGAACATATGTTTTATTTTTATATTGACACATCTCATCTCTTGTGTTACACTGAATACACTTCTTCCAGATTTTTCTGATTTGAAGCGAAAGGAGAGATTTGATGAGCATACCGCATATCCGTTTTATTCATTGTGCAGATCTTCATCTGGATTCCCGAATGGAATCCCATTTATCTGCTTTTCAGGCACAAACCCGGCGCAAAGAGCTTCTTCAGACATTCTCACGCATGGGTACCTATGCGGAAGAAAACCAGGTCCGCGGAATTCTGATTTCCGGAGATTTGTTTGATACCGCCAGAGTTTCTCTTTCTGCCGTTTCAGACTTCCTTAATTGCGTTCAGGAACACCCTTCGATTGATTTTCTTTATCTTCCGGGAAATCATGACCAGCAGGGACCTTTTCTTTTTTCCTTCGATATGAAATGGCCGGATAATCTGTGGATTCTTCAGTCTTCCCGGCAGGATTGTACCATGCCTCAATCTGATAATGACGCATTCCGCCATACCGTTTCTCAGAAAGAATATGGTCCCGTTACAATAACAGGATTGACCGGCCCTGCCGATTTGCTGCCTCCCCTGTCAGATTCCCGTATCAATCTGGTCATGCTTCACGGACAGTTTGAACCCCATGGGGCCTCTCATACATCTGACGGTTGCTTTCATTATTCAGTGAAAGATTTTGCAGGGAGGAATATTGATTATATAGCCGCCGGACATATACATCAATATCAGTCGGGTTCCGTTGATAAAAGGGGGATCTATTGTTACAGCGGCTGTCTGGAAGGGCGTGGATTCGATGAATGTGGCGAAAAGGGATTTGTTATACTGGATATTATTCCTGAGGATAACAGGAATTCACCGATTTGCTTTCATTTTATTCCCTTTGCGGCCCGCCAGTTTTTCGATTTCAATCTGGACATTACCGGTTCTGCCGATTATCACCATATCGAGCAGCGTGTACAGGAGTTATTGAGATCTGTTGACAGTTCCAATCTGGTAAGACTGAAATTAAGCGGACGTATTTCTCCCGAACTCAACCCACACCCGGACTGGCTGCTTCAGAAATATGCCGATGATTTTTATTTTCTTCATATAGAGGATTGCACGCGTCCGATTATCTGCTACGAAGATTATCGATACGACAGTTCACTGAAAGGAGAGTTTATCCGCCTGGTCTTATCAGATCCTGATCTGACTGAAGAAGACAGGGAAAAGATTATTATGGAAGGGCTTCACATCCTTTCCGGAGAGGAGATTCCGTTAAGCTGATGAAACTGCTTCGCTGTCATATTATTAACTATGGTTGTTTTCATGACTTTTCATACGAATTTACTGATGGAATCAATCTGATTGACCGTCCCAACGGATGGGGAAAAAGCACCTTTGTTTCCTTTCTCTGCGCTATGTTATACGGCCTGGATTCCACAAGCAAACGCAATATCCAGGATAATGAGCGCAGGCATTACCAGCCATGGCAGGGCGGCACTTTTGGCGGTTCTCTGGAATTTGAGATTTCCGGAAGAGTTTACCGGGCAGAACGGATTTTCGGAAAACGTGAAAAAGAGGATTCCTTTACATTATACGATCTCAGAACCATGCTGGTCAGCCGGGATTTCAGCACACGGCTCGGTTTTGAACTTTTTGGCATTGACAGAGCCGGCTTTTTGAAAAGTATCTGTATTCCCCAGGGAAATCCTGCTTTGCAGTACAATGATTCCCTTGCTGCCCGTTTAACCGGTCTTACCCAATCTGCAGACGATATCAGTCAATATGAGAGAGCCCTTTCTGCAATTGATAAAGCATTGCGTTTTTATATTAAGACCGGCAATCGCGGAGAAATCTCCTTATTGAATCAGGAACTGGATCTTACTGAACAAAAAGCCCAGGAAGCTTTACAGATGAGCAGAGAAATTGATCTTATTTATTCTGAATTGAATGCCCTGAATCAGCAAAAAAAATATTTGTGCAATCAACTGCAATCTGTTCAAAAACAGATTGAGCTCAGCAGTATTTCAGAAACGCAGTCTCACTACAAACTCCTGAGCCAGCAGCTTAAGCAAAAAGAGATGGAACTGGAACAGACTGAAATTTTCTTTCATGATATAATTCCTGAAGAATCTGATATAGATTTTTATCTGCAATCGTGTTCTCGGCTGTCGCAGATGACATTTCAGATGCAGCAGCAGGCTTTTAATGATTATCAGAAAGCAGATTATCTGTTTTTACAGAGTTTATTCCACAAAGGCTCTGACGCCCCCGAAACAGGAAGCCTGAAAGAACCGGAGCAATTGGATACTGATGATGTCATATCCGCTGTCCCCCCGTTTCTTTCTGATACTGAAGATTTTTTCAGCCCCGATCAGCAACAGCTTCTGATCAATTCAGAAGAATACAAAGACGAGGCTCTGCTTCTTTTTTCATCCGAAAAAGATGTTTCTTCAGATGAAATATCTTCTTCACCTGAACATTTGCCTGATGCTGATATTATCAGACAGGCACGAGAATGTTTTTACCAATATCAGAATCTGATGAACAAACTGAAAAGTCATGAACAAACTGTTTCCGATATTACTGCTCATTTGGAACAGCTTCAGAGCTCATTGGAAAAAGAACACGATAGTATCTCAGCCTGCCAGCAGAAATTAAAACTTTTTGAAGGTAACGATACTGCATCCTTAATTCACGACGCTGATTCCAATGAAATATCTGAAACAGGAGCTGTTTTCCGGTTCAGTCATCAATATGCTCATACATTACTTTTTCCTTTACTGCTGCTTGCGATTGTCAGCTGTTTGACCGGATATTTTATAACTCCTTCTGCCGGTACCGCTGCAGGTCTTGCCGGTACGGTTATATTTATTTTTTACTTTTTTATAACCCGAAGAAATCAGTCCTGTCATCAACCGGAGATTAATCCTGCCGATGACCACTCTGCGCTTACCAAAGATACTGTTTTCCGGGAACAGATAATACAATTGAAAACAGAAATCCAACTCCGTGCAACAGCCTGTACCCAATTAGAAGAACAGGTTATATATCAGCAGCAGAGGCTTGGTTCAGCCAAAGAAAAAGTTCGTACTTCAGTTATGTTAACAGATACGTGCAAACAACATTTAACAGAACTTTCCGAACAGCTTGGACTTCCTTTGACCGAAAGTTTTCTTAATTCAGATGAGTACCTGACACAGCTCTCCAGACTCTCTGATCAACTGGAAGATTATGAGAACATTCAAACCAGACGATATGAACTCTATAAAAGGAAAAAAATTTTTCATGAGCAATTGCAGAAAAAATATATGGAATATCATTTATGTTCTCAACGCCTGAAAAAGCTTGAGCAGACCGTTTCTGATTTAAAGATGGATATTACAGCTTATTTACGCCCCTATTACTCCGTTTCTGTTTCAGATTCACCTTCCTCTCTGGAAGCTAACTTGCACAAACTGAAAGCTAAACTGATTTCCTATAAAAAACTGCTGTCAGATATGTATCTGGCATCACAGAACATGAATCTTTTTTTTAAAGAACATCCTGATTTTCAACGCCTGAGTCAAAATCTGACCGACACTGAACTGCAAAATCAGCCTTACAGGCAGCTTTCTGACCTCAGAGCTGAGGAATCCATTTTACGTGAGCAATATATGGACTGTATTCAGCAAATCAACGCCTGTCAATCACAGATCCATCAGAAACAGGAAATCGCCGGAGAATATCTTCAGCTTGAAGAACAGATTTCTCTCTTGAAACTGAAAATCAGCAATTGCCAGGACAGATACCGTATTCTGACCTTGACCCGGCAATATCTGGTCCGGGCCAGACAGGATTTTACAGATAATTATTTAAAAAGTATCGAAAAAAATTTTAATAACTATGCACAACTCTTAAATAATGAATTGTTGCTGAATACCAGTATGACTTCTGATTTTCACATGCTGGTTTCAGATAACGGAGTATTAAGAGAAACCGGCTGGTACAGCCAGGGAACCCGTGATCTGATTGATCTCTGCTCCCGTCTGTCCATCATTGAAGATCTTTTCCCGGACGAAAGACCTTTTCTGCTTCTCGATGATCCTTTTGTAAATCTGGATGATCACAGTATCAGTTGTCTTTCATCTATTTTGCACACCATATCAGACAAATGGCAGATTTTATATTTTACATGCCATTCTTCACGCCATGTTTAGTTATGGATTATTTTCTGTCATTAATCAGAGCCTCAGAATTTTGTTTTTGCAATATTCCCTAACAGAAAGATTCTTACTTGACACTGGCAAATGTTGTGATTATACTTAATCTAATAAATTTGTAACTGTTTAAAACAGCAAAGCTATGAATGTTTTTTTGAACTGTTACATGAATTTTAAGCTGAAAACAGCAGAATGGAGATAATATCATGGAAAAGAAAAATATTGACTGGGGCAACCTTGGTTTTGGTTATGTCCAAACAGACAAGAGATACGTTTCCAATTTTAAGGATGGCTCCTGGGATGAAGGTACCCTTACTTCTGATGCTACAGTAGTTATCAGCGAATGTGCTGGCGTTTTACAATATGCCCAGACAGTATTCGAAGGCTTAAAAGCGTATACTACAGAAGACGGCCATATCGTTACATTTCGGCCTGATCTGAATGCAGCCCGTTTAAAAGCCTCTGCTGAAAGACTTGAGATGCCTGTTTTCCCTGAAGACAGATTTATTGACGCTGTTGCACAGACAGTAGCAGCCAATGAAGCTTATGTTCCCCCTTATGGTTCCGGCGCAACTTTATATATCCGTCCTTTTATGTTTGGTACCAACCCTGTAATCGGAGTAAAACCCGCTGATGAATATCAGTTCCGCGTATTTGCCACACCAGTTGGACCTTATTTCAAAGGCGGTGTCCGTCCCCTGACTATTCGCGTTTCTGACTTTGACCGCGCCGCACCGCATGGTACCGGCCACATTAAAGCCGGCCTGAACTACGCCATGAGTTTACATGCCATTGTATCAGCACATAAAGAGGGTTACGATGAAAACCTGTATCTGGACCCTGCTACCAGAACAAAAGTGGAAGAAACCGGCGGTGCAAACTTCCTTTTTGTTTCAAAAGATGGTAAAGTTATAACACCCAAGTCAAGCAGTATTCTTCCTTCTATCACACGTCGTTCTCTGGTCTATGTTGCCAAAGAATATCTGGGGCTGGAAGTTGAAGAAAGAGAAGTTTATCTCTCTGAATTAAAAGATATGGCTGAATGTGGTCTCTGTGGTACCGCAGCAGTTATATCTCCTGTGGGAAAGATTGTTGACCACGGTAAAGAAATCTGTTTCCCCAGCGGCATGAATGAGATGGGTCCTGTAACCAAGAAATTATATGACACTTTAACCGGCATTCAGATGGGACGTCTTGAAGCACCTGAAGGCTGGATCAAAGTAATCAAATAATCGGATATTTTACATCAAGGCTAAGGGAGTTATGGTTCGTCAAAACCATAACTCCTACTATTATGACTGTCTATTTCCCGACAAACCCTTAATAGTTTAAGTTCACTGATTTCAGATTGTGCTTTACATTTCTGATATTTCTAATGTCTGTTTATTCCACCATCATAATCACTTTTCAGACTCCGCCATTTCATCTGTAATCCGCTGTATATCCAGAATTAATTTTGAGGTGTGATATCCATCTGCTGCTGCATGATTCACAAATACTGATAGTGGAAGATAACGCCTGCCCTCTTTTTCATAAAACTTCGAAAAATTAATAACCGGAAAATACATTTGCGACGGACCGGATGTATCATGTCCAAATCCGGTTAATGTAATCCATGGAGCACATGATACCGGACAAAAGTTATCCGGACGTCCGGGTTTTGTTTTTACCCCCTTTACATCCTTATACATTTCCATATCTCTGGTACAATTTTTATAAAATGTTTTAAAATCAGAATCATATTCCGACCAGATATCGGAAAATGTGCAATCATCCTTATGAAAAATAGTATACGATGGATGACACTGTGTATAAAATCCCAGCACACCATCTTTATATGCCATCCGAAATTCTCTGTTCTGATTGACCGCTGTCATAATGACATACAGGAAAGATGGGGCTGTCGGATAATGCCGTTTTCAGCCCCTCAAGTTTAAACAAAATAAACACCTCAGCAGGAATGCGGTCCTTATCGGACATTGTAAAATTCCTGCTGAGGTGTTTTTGCGTTTGTTCCTTTTTTGCACCTGATTTTGG
>JAXDZY010000014.1:0-2513 GCA_034086685.1 Lachnospiraceae bacterium | reverse complement strand
GCAGATCCGGACAGAAGTATTTTTGGCTGCTTTCGTGCAAAACATCGAAAACAGTATAAAATCAAATGCCGTTGTAAAAGCCCTTAAACGGCTTATTCAGCAAAAGGGCAGCTATTTATAAAAGTTGTAAACTGGTGTTTTCCATGATAACCTCCTTAAAAATGCTGATGACAATTTACTGTTTAAACGGACAGCCAAAAAAAACGCCGGTATTTCGTATCTTCTATGGCCTATCGACACGAAAACCAGCGTTTCATCCTACCCGGCGGCAGGAAATAAATCCGTATTCATTATTAAAGCGAAAGAGATTATAACACAGGAAGAGAAAACCGGCAATAAGAATCGTGAAAAATTTTCAAAAAAACTCCCAAATTCTTTTTCTGTACCGTATAGTGAATATAAGGTCGCGGCGTTATACAAGTATGGTTCATATTATTGAACCCGCAGAAAAGAGGTAATTATGAAACCTGATGATGTAAATAAAGGTATTGGAAAGCGGGATCCGGCCGTGTATGAGTACCTGATGGAGCAGTACAGCCGGCTTCTCTGGGTGATTGCAGCCGGGATTGTAAGCGGGACGGGAAACAGAGAAGATGTGGAAGACATCATATCCGATGTATTTCTGGCACTGTGGGAAGATCCCGGCCGGTTTGATCCAAAACGGGGCAGCATTAAGACCTGGCTGTGTGTAAAAACAAGAAGCCGGGCGATAGATTTTCTGCGGAAAAGCTGCAGAAATGATCTTTCACTGGAAGAAATCACTTCACCGGAGGACGGTGAGGATGCAGTGCTGGAAGAAATCATTTCCAGACAGAGTGTGGATCGTATTCTGGGACTGATAAGACAACAGGATCCGCCTGACCGGGAAATACTCATGCTGCGTCTGATTTATGAAATAAAACCGTCACTGATTGCAGCAAAATTGAAACTTCCTGCAGAGGAAGTCTATAACCGGATCAAAGCAGGAAAAAGAAGGCTCAGAAAAGAATTGGAGGGGATGCGATGAAAACTGACGATATGGAAACTGACATTCTGAAATTTATAGAGAATCATATGGAGTCGCTTGAAAATGATCTGGATCCGGATATGCATTTTCAGGGGACAGAGGGAATACGGCACAGATTTTATGAAAAATCGGCAGTGGGGCCGTCTGAGGCAGAAAGCAGGAGAAAAGCTGCAGATATCGGAAACAGGGATACAGGTATGAGAAGAAAAAAAAGGAGAAAAGTTTATCTTGTTATGGCGGCTGTCCTTGTTCTGCTGTGCGGAATGGGGGCTGCAGCATCTTATGGGAAATGGCGCCTGCCGATGCCGGACACCTTTACGGGAGATATAACAAAGGTAAAAGAAACCGCTTCTTATACATGGGATGATGAAAAACAGGCCTACGTGGATGCTTCAGGAAATATCCTGCAGGAAACGGGAAAAAATGAAAAAACGCAGGATATGGCGGAAACAGAGAATGCAGAAGTGATGAAAGAAACAGAAGAAACTTCTGCGCAGACACAACAGCTGACGGATACGTATTTTCTGGAAAAAACCCGGGAAATTCTTAAACTGATCAATAATGAAGACGTTGATACCACCGGATTGAAAATAAGTTATCAGAAAGATGAGTGGTGGAATCGGGAAGAGGTAATGGTATCGTTTGACGGAAAAGAGGGAGAAGGACAGCTTTCCATGACATTTGACCGGGAAACAGGATATTTTCTCAAAGCAGATTGCTTTGGAAATGAAGAAACTTCCGGAAATCTGATGAGTGAAGAGGATGCGCTGGCTGCGGCCCGCAGCTGGTATGAAAAACTGCCTTATCCTCAGGGATATGAATACAACTATGTAAGTAAATTTGATGATGAAACCTGGATGTACTCTTTCTGCCGGAAGGTGGATGCGGAGATAAATGGAGAAATTCTGCATCTGACCAACGCTTATGAGGAAGTTCGTATCGGAATCAATCCGAAAACAGGGGATTTTGTGATCTGCAATGCATTTTATGTTCCGCTTCTGGATGACCATAAGGAGGGCGATGTTCCTTTGACCAAAGAAAGGGCTGTGGAGATTGCGGCAGATACGTTGAAAAAGCAGAATCTGGATCCGACTCAGGCTGAAATTACTGCCGGTGTGGAAATCGTTCATCCCAATTATACTTATACGCCTTATGGATGGAACTACGGACAGACAGAGGATGAGAAAAATCTGCGGATGTCGTCTGTAACCCGGCTGGCATGGGATGTAATTTTTACAGCGGAAAGAGAGGATTTTACCCGGGAAGTCAGGATTTATGTGGATCTGTATACCGGGGAAGTGCTGGGTGGAGATGAGGCAAAATAAGGAAAAGTCCGCGAAAAGAGAACACTTATTTACAAAAATAAACACGGTAAACGCACGTTTTTAGGGATGTTCAAAAAAAGATAAGTATGATAGATTGTATACAGGAAAACGGTGACATATCCAAAATAATCCTGTACAATGGAATCCAGAAAAATAATCTGGAGGAACCAATGGAAACAAAT